>JAYVJI010000291.1:0-9429 GCA_043769435.1 Verrucomicrobiota bacterium | reverse complement strand
TGATGACGTTGCGGCCTTTCGCGAGCGTGAGCGCGACGGGGTTCGTCTGCTGCCACAGGCCGATGGTGAAAGGCAGCGCGGCTTCCACGGGCGCTTTGCTGTCGTTGGCGGTGAGCTGGAATTTTTGTCCCTCGGTGAACGTCGCCACGCGGGCGGTGAGCGTGTAGTTGCCGGCTTGTGGCGCTTCAAAAACGAGCTGCGACTGATAGCCGCCTTTGCAGTGGAGCTGCTGGCCGCCGCCGTGGCTCTTCATCGTGGCGAATGAGCCAGTCGGCTTCTCATGCGCGACGGCGGGGATGACGATGCCCGCGGGACCGGTGGTGATTTTCTTGTCGGCGTCGGTGGCGGCGACTTGCTCCAGCTTTTCTTTTTTCTCGTTCGCCTCGGCGAGTTCCTTGCCGAGCGGGCCGAGCGCGACGGCTTTTCCGGCGAGCGCGATGGTTTGGTAGTTGGCGATGTTGCTCCAGAATCCGCCCGCGACTTTTTTGCGGTCGTTGAACGCCACCTCGCCGAGCGCACGGCTCGCCCACTTGGCGCGCAGCACTTTTAGAAACTCCGCGCCGTGCTCGCGCGCCTGCGTCTCCAGCAAAAAATCATCACCACTGCGGGGCGCGTCGTCTTTGTCCCACCAGCTTGCGGTGAAGCCCGCGCCGAGATTCACGACCCAGCCCTTCGGCGTCCAGTGGCTCACTGCCGCGTGCTTGTGCTGCGTGACGCCCCAAACGGGGATGCCGAAGCTACGGAGAATGAAGCGTCCGAAAAACGCGCGCCGTCCGCACACGCCGCCGTTGAGCGGGATGTTCTGATAGTGGTGCAAACTCGGGAGGTCATTGCCGACGTTCTGCGAGCCGTAGCTCACGTCAGTCCGCACGGCTTGGACGTAGCGCCAGCCGTAGTCGGCGGTCGCGATGTGGTCGGGCCGGTAAGCGCGCAGCATCTCGCGGCCCCACGTCAGGATTTCGTCCGGCGCATCGCACTCGACGACCATGCGGTATTCCCAAGTCGTGAAGTCCTTGAACGCCGCATCCAGCTCCCCCGCGAGAAATGCCTTTTCATAGTGAAGGTAGCGTTTCACCGGATCCACCGTCGCCGGCGCGCCGGTCGCGTCCTTCGCATTCGACTGCTCGACTGGCACCGCAAACTCCAGCGCCGTCGCGAGTGCGAGCCGCTGCAAAGCACCGTCGCGAGCCTTCGCACTCGCCTTTTGAATCGCCGTGTAAATCTCCATCGTGCGCCCGTATTTCCCACCGTTCGCGCCGCCCGGTACGAGCATGTCGCGCATCAGCGCGACGTCGCCGAGCAGCTTTTCCAAAAGCGCCGCCTGCTCGCTGCCCGCTTGCGCAAACTCCGCCAGCCCGCGCGGTGTCGCCTCCGTGAGCACGACACATTTCACCAGCTTCGCGTCCAATTTATCGGCACCGAGAAACGCGCCGACGCCCGCGAGCAACGCATTCGCCGCGCTGAGTTCCGCCGTCTGCGCCTTTGCCAGCGCGCCCTTCGACGCCGCGTGCGCCGCTGCAAATTTCGCCTCGTCCACCTTCGCCGCATCCAGCGCCGCCTGTCGCTCCGCCAGCGCCTTTAGCCCCGCCTCTTTGTCCGCCTGCCAATGCGCGAGGTCTTTGTTTGCCTTATCCCGCTCAGCATCGGTCTTCGCCGCTTTCAGCGCCGCCTCGGCCGTCGCGATTCCCTTCGCCGCGCCACCGAGCCACTTTCCCTTAGCATGGTCCACGAGCGCTTTCGCCGCTTGGATTTTCCCAAAGTCCTTTTGCGCCGCATCAAAGGCCGCCTGCGCCAGCTTCACCGCCTGGATCGCCTGCTGCAAAGCCGCCCGCCCGTGCTCATCCGGCACCGGCACCGCCTTCGTTATCTCCGTCCGCAAGGCCGCGAGTTCGGTTTCGTAATTCGCCTGCAACTGCCCGCTAGGCTGCGACAGCGGGGCCGAGGCGGCGGCAGCGGCATGGCCGCAAATGAGCGCGATGAGAGTAAGGATAAGTTTCATGTGGTGACGTTTGTTTTTGAGTACAGAGGACACAGAGGTTTTTGAACAAAAATCCTCTACGGCCCTCGGCTCCCTCTGCGGTTGATCTGGTGTCGTGCGATTACTTCCCAGCCTTTAGCAGCTCCGTCATCGCTTTGCCCATTGCTTCGCCAGCGTCCATGTAGACCTCGGCTTTGCCGCCGTAGTGGGCGTTGCCGCTGCCGCCTTGGGCCATCGGGTTGGTGTAGATGGTGGCGACATTGCCTTTGAACTCGGGGTATTTGCCGCTGGTGCCGTCCACAGCGAGATGCGCGTCGAGCACAAGTGCGCCGTTGCCGCTGCCGCCTTTCACGGATTCGCCCATCGTGGCGAGCACGAATTTCGCGTTGGGCGCGTTGAATTCCTTGCGCACGGTTTTGATGAAGTGGACGAGGTTTTTCTCATAGCGAGCGGCGTGGCCGGGATTGCCCGCGTCTTTTTCGCCCTGCCAGAAGAAGAAGCCCGCGACTTCGTGCTTCGTCACGCCGGGGTCGTGTTTATCAAGTTCGGAGAGCACGGTCTTGGCGTAGGTGATGTCGTCATCCCACTGCTTGCCCGCATACCAGTCGATCGGCTTGCCAGCCTTGTCCACCCACGGCGCGGGTTCCGTTTTGAGGCCCTTGGCTGGGTCCATTTCCCAGGACTCGGGTTTGTCCTTGTAGCCGGCATAGACCATTTTTTTCTCCACGCCCGCGCGGTCTTTCACGGTGAACTCATACCGCTCGCTTCCCGGCGGCAGGAGGTCCCAGCCGAGGCTGCGATTGCCGATGCAGCTTTTCAAAATGAGGACGGGTTCCGCGACGGCGTTGCCGAGGGGTTCCGCGATGCCAAACTCCGGCCCGATGGTCTTGCACGTTTTGACGGTCATCCACTCGTTGTTGAGCCGCTGCATCCCGCTGCTGCCGCGCCCGGACATCACCCGGGCGTAGCGCACATCTTTTCGCTCCACCCAGGCGCCCGCTTCATCGACGAGGTAGGGATATTTTTTCTTTTCCTTTACGGCGAATTCCAGCGAGCCATCGGGCCCGCCGACTTTGCCGAGGCCGACCATGTTGGACTGGCCCAAGAGGATGTAAACTTGGACGGGTTTCGTCATGTCGGCGGGTTTGCTGCCGGGCCGGTCGGCGGCGAAAGCTGATGCCGCGAGGATTGAGAGCGCGAGCGCTCCATATATGGTGTGTTTTTTTCTCATGGTAAAAAAATTATGGCATCACGACTTTGAGTCAAACGATTGTTTTGGCCCCTTGCGGGATGGTGAGTGTGACGGTGTCGAAGCCGACGATTGCCTCGATGTGCTGCTGCCACTGCGGCGATTTGATGGACGAATTTTTATCGTTAATTTCTGCTCAACACAGTCAACAAACACCGTGATATTCAAAGTTGTATTCGCTCCATAAAAAGAACTATTTAGTGCAATCCGCGCAACCCGTCAACGTTTTCTCCACTTTTTGTCAGATATTTTTCCAACCACTGCTAACCCTCTACTAGGTCCCTGAAAATCAACTGCTTCACCCCGAAGCCGAGTCTTGTTTATATGGCCTGTTACATGCAAAAGGTGCTTCCAGTATTCCTTGTCATCCTCGGGGTCACCGTTCAGGTGCAGTTCTTGAACGCATTTTGGAGCGCTCACAGTTTCTCAAGGGCTGCCAAAGCCCGGGCGCGGACTTGGGGGTCATCCCGGTCACGGTCAGGAAGGGCAAGTCCCCTAGCGAACATGGCGCGGGCCTCTGCTTTCCTGTTCAGTTGGATGAAGGTGCGCCCGAGGTCAACATGGCTAGCCATTCTCGCCGGATCGATAGAGAGAGCACGCTTAAAACAAGTCGCCGCATCGGTGTATGAGGCTGCCGGCATTTCCCCATAAATCATCCTAGCGAGGCCACGTTTGAAGGCGCTCAGACTGGCCATTTCATAGTGCCATGATCCGAGGACATACCAGCCTAGTTCCTGCTTGGGATTGAGGCGCAAGGCGGCTTCGGCACTTTCTTTGATAAGCCGTGAGTACTGGATTTGAACTTTGGTTTCCTGAAAGCGGACGAGCCGTCCATAGCAAACAGCGAGGGCGACATAAGCGTCAGCATCGTTAGGATCTGTGGCAGCGGCCCGCTGAGCATACGCCAGCGCTGTCTCTGCAGCGGCCTTTTTCCCTGCTTCTGTAGGGAAATCATTCATCGACAAGCCGTATTGCTTCGCGATGCGGGTGAGCAGGGCCGCAGGTGGCTTGCCGAGTTTTTCAGCTTCCAGATAGGCTTCCAGAGCCAGCTTGGTCTGAAGCTTTAGCTCAAGGGCATCACCCCGGCGCATCCATCCCTCTAGTGTCACGGTTCGGGCTGTTGCCGGGCCGTTCATGCAGAGCAATAGAATCAAGGCTAACTTGGAAAGTATGTTCATGCCGGTGCAACGCCCTGCGGTCCCCTGCGGATGCGGTATAATTTTATTGAACCTTCATACGCCTGCTGGAATATTTCTGTCACCTTTGGCCGTCTGTGCTCGACTATGAGCTAAATTCGCCATGAACCACGATTCCTCCACGACCGCTTCTGATCCTAACGTCTCTCGCAGCGATGCTTTGCTGGTGGCCGCGTGCAGGGCGGGGGAGCGGCATGCGTTTGTGGAGATTGTGCAGCGGCATCAGTCGTTGGTTTGCGCGGTGGCTTACAATGTGACGGGGCGGCTGGAGGTGAGCGAGGAATTGGCGCAGGACACGTTTGTGACTGCATGGCGGAAAATGGATGAACTGCGTGAACCCGCTAAGTTGCGCGGCTGGCTGACGCGGATCGCGCACGCTTTAGCAGTGGACTGGGTACGCCGGCAGAAGCCCGGGGCGGCGCTGGATGCGTTGGATAACTTCGCCTCGCCAGAAGCTGCTCCTGATGAAGCAGCGGCCGCCAGCGAGGAAAATGCGCTGGTCTGGAAAGCGCTGGAAGCCTTGCCGGAAGCCACACGGCTGCCGTTGATCTTATTCTACCGGGAGGGCCAGAGCATCGCCGCAGTGGCAGCGGCGATGGAGCTGAGCGAGGATGCGGTGAAGCAGCGTCTCTCGCGGGGCCGCGCTGCGCTGCGTGACCGGCTCACTGAAGTGGCGGAGTCTGTGTTAGGGCGCACGCGGCCAAACGCGGTTTTTACCTTTGTGGTCATGGCGGCCATCGGCGCGCTGACGGCCCCGGCGGCTCTGGCGGCGACGGCGTTTGCCAGCGCTTCGGCGCTCGCCCCGGGCACCGCCACAGCGGCCGCAGCGCAGTCCACTGTTACTTCATCCACTACTTCTCTCTTTGCCACTATGAGCATTTCCAAATCCACGCCAGCCATCGCGGCTGCGCTCGTTGCGTTTTGCATTCCTGTCGGTTGGTCCGCACGCGATCACCGGCATTCACCTGACATTCCCAGTGACAGCCGCGCTGCTGCGGCGCTGCATGCCAAAGCCGCTAAGCCTGATTTCAAATCCAGTTCGCTCTACGCTGAGTGGCAGCGCCTCCACGACGAGCACGGCACGACAAAGGAAGCGATGCCGGCGCTTTACCAGGCGATCAGCGAGATCAAGGACACTTTTCGTCGCCGGGCGTTCCGTGCGGCGCTTATCGCTGAGTGGGCGGAACTGGACGGGCCGGGCGCGCTGGCGCATTTCCGCGGTATGGGAAAAAACGATCTCGCTGAGCAAGCGATGCGCGAGTGGATGCTGCGTGATCCGCGTCCCGCCGTGGCGGCGCTCATGAGCTGTGGCCCGGGATGGGAAAGCATCGGCGGTGCCTTGTTAGGCGACATCGCGCGGCTTGCGCCTGAACTGATGCCTGCTGTCGCGGCGCAGTTGCCTAAGTCTGAGAAGAACCGGGGAAACACGGGGGTGAAGGATGCCTTTGCCACCCTGGCGGCGAAGGATCTGACCTTTGCCCGCGCGCAGGCTGAGGCGCTCACTGGTCCGCATCGTGATCAAGCCCTGGCCGGTGTCGCCGCAGCCTGGGTCGTGCAAGATCCGCAGGCGGCGCTCGCGTGGGCGAAAGCATTGCCTGAGGGAGAGACGCGCAATGTTGGACTACGTGGGTTGCTCACCGCCTGGGCCGGAACTGATCCTGCCGCTGCGCTCGACCATGCAGGCCTCGTCCCTCCCGGTGGCGACCGGATGAGCTACAGCTCGGATATAGCTTCCCAGGTGCTCTCCGCTGCCGCGGCCAAAGATTTCAGTGCGACCATGCGCTGGCTGAAGGAAAATCCCGGCAAAATAGGCATTCCATCACTCAACGGAATGATGAGCCTGCTGTCTGACAAGCTCGCAGCTGATACCGCCGGCACGCTGGTGTTTCTGCAAAACGAAGCCCCTGCCGAGATGAGTCATGTGATGAGGAACGCCCTTCTCAATCAAGGCTACAACCGCGCCGCAGAAATTCGCGCCTGGCTGGATGCACAGCCGCCGGGCTCCTTCGTGGATGAGACGCGGGCGGCCCTCATCAATGGCACCGCGTGGCATGATCCTGACGCGCTCGTCGCGTGGGTCAATGATATGCCCGCAGAGCAAAAGACGCCGGAGAAGCTCAAAGAGATCGCCCAACGTTTGCTCAATGGCGGCGGCGATTTGAGCCGGATTGACGAACTGATCGCCACTTCGCCCCCGGCCTTGAGCGAGGCGCTTATTCTCCAGGGCTTCATGGGCAGCTCGAACGGCTGGCCCGGCGGGGACGTGACGCCGTGGCTCGCCCGTTTGGAACAAGTGCCCGCCAGCGAGCGTGGGCTGGCCTCTTCCGTCCTCGCGGGCAACTGGACCGCTACTGATCCCGAAGCAGCCGTGGCCTGGGCCGCCGCGCTGCCCGACGAGGCTGCCCGCCAGCAAAGTTACGCCGCCATCGCACGCCGCTGGGCGCAGGCAGACAGCTATGAGACCAGCCAGTGGATTGCCTCCCTGCCTGCCGGTGGAGAGCGGGATGCCGCCACGCGCTCCCTCGTATACGAAGTCGCCGCCAGCGAGCCGGACTCCGCTTGGAAATGGGCGCGACAGATCACGGGAGCGCAGGCGCGGTTCGATGCCATGGGCGCGTCGCTGGCCGCCATGGCGAAAACCGATCCTGCGGCAGGTCGCGCTGCGCTCCAACAGATCACGGACCTGACCGCAGGCGACCGCGCCTACTTCCAGACTGTGCTGGAAAACACCACGCGCAGCCCTGGCCAACCACTCTCCGCCCCCGCCTCCCGATGAAACGTCCCGCCTTCCTTTCTCCCGCCTCTGTCTTTTGCTGCACGCTGGCCGCCGCCCTCGGTCTGGGCACAGGCTGGCTCATTCACCGGGCTCGGGTTGCGACTTCAGTGGAGATAAAAGGCTCAGATCCGGCGGGTCAGACTGTTCCGTCCGCTGCCATGAAGCAATCCGCCAGCGGCACATCCCTGGCAGCTGCAGCAGAGGCGAAAAATGCTGCCCTCGCAGAAGCGTTGGCCACTGCCCCGCGCGTTGAGCGTTGGCTGCTGTTAGTGGCTGCTGCGGAGAATGCTGCGCCGGATGAGATGCCCGGTCTGCTGCGGCTGTGTCAGGGGGATAACGCGGCGCTGCGCATGGTCGCTGCCCGCTGGGCGGAGTTGGCACCTGCTCACATGTGGCAAACGCTGCAGCGGCTGACGGTGGGCACGCAGGCCGTGCCTGGCAAGCCGGATGCGTCCGGTCTGGGACTTTCCACCTATGATCTGGCGCAACTGTTGCTCGAAAGCTGGAGCCCCCGGGATCAGTCAGCCGTCATCGCCGCATTGAGCGCCGCCAAGGATTTTCCGGGGATCGAAAGTCTGCGGGTGAACATGCTCCAGCCGCTGATGAAAAGTGATCCCGGGACTGCCTTGCCTCTTCTCAATGAATGGAGCGTCCGGCAATACTACGCGGACCCCGGCGGCATCACGGAATGGGCTGAAAAGGATCCCGCCCGCGCCGCCGCGGTGGTGAAGGATTGTGGCAACGGCTTCGGTCCGCTGTCCGCTTTGAAAACTGTGGGCAAGGCATGGGCGAAACAAGACCCCGCCGCCGCGCTGGCCTACGCCGCTGGCCTGCCGCCCGTGCAGCGTGCCGCCCTCGCCAGCGGTGCTATGAAGCAGTGGGCGGTCAAAGACGCGACCGCCGCCGCCGCTTATGTCGCCGCGCTGCCGGATGCGGCCTTCCGTTCCCAGCTGGCGCTCCCGCTGCTTGAATCATGGGCCAGCACTGCGCCTCAGCAGGCTCTGGATTGGGCGCAGGACACCCTGCGCGGAGAAGCCCGTGCCTCGGCCCTCGGCAGCATCGTCGGCAGCATGGCGCAGCAGGATGTGACCCGCGCCGCCGAGCTGGTCAGCGGGCTGGACGCAGGCGGTTCCAAGAACAAAGCCGTCGGCTCGCTGGTGGAGCAGTGGCTTCAAAAAGCCGGCGCAGCCCCCGTTGCGGAGTGGCTGCTGAAACTGCCCGAGGCCGATGCCCGCGAGGCTGGTTTTGAGAAGTTAGGTTTTCAATTGCTCTGGAACTCCGGTGTAGACGGAGCCGCTCAAGCCGCCGCTCTTGCTACCGGCCCGCACGCCGCGCTCGTGCCCACCGGATTCCTCACCCAGATCGCCAGCGACCAGGCTCGCCGCGATCCCGAAGCCGCAATGAAATGGGCAGACCAATTGCCCGCCGACCGCCTGCCCCTAATCCGCGAGCGGGTCTTCGATGAGTGGATGCAAGCCCGCCCCGAAGCCGCTACCGAATGGGCGCTGGCCCGGCCCGCCGGTGATCCCCACCGCGTGCTCATCAGCACTGCCGCGCGCCATTTTATGTGGGACGCCGCTCCCGAGGCCGCGCAGACATTTTTCGCACGCCTCCGCCCAGCGGATATCGTCCTGGTCCGCGAGCTGATGCAGACCAGCCCCCTCCCCGCGGAACGCCGTGAACTGATGCAGCGAGTGCTGGGTAGGAAATGATCCCACACTTACGCTGTGCGAATGTCCTCCATGGTGAGCAAACAACACAAGTATCTTTCTTTGGTGGCTGGTGGCTGAACTAAAGTGGTTGCCGGGGATTGGATTGGGTCGTGCGGCCCGTCCTTTGTTCTTTGAGTAATTGTCGGCATTATTCATCTTCTGCACCTTCTTCGTCGGTAAAGAATTGGCTTGCGAAAGATGGGAACCTTTTGATACGTGTTCTCATTATCATGATAGATGCACACCCTCCTTGTAAGGAACCAGACTGCCGATGCCGGAAACTTGGCGAAATCGGAAGGGGGAAGTCTGTGATTGTGAGGCATTTGCGTGGTGGGGTGGATGATAATTTGCGGCTGAGGGAGATGGGGTTTCGGGAGGAGGTGCCGGTGACGGTGGTGTGTGCCGGCGGGTCGTTGATAGCGCAGGTGATGGGGAGCCGGGTCTGCCTGAGCCGCGAGCTTGCGGAAGCGGTTCTGGTCGAAGCTTGTTGAGGAGTTTGGAGCCTGTATGATCTGCCG
>JAYVJI010000290.1:0-6662 GCA_043769435.1 Verrucomicrobiota bacterium | reverse complement strand
TTTGGGCACCAGCCGACAGGCCTGCAGGAAGTGCCATGCGCCGTCAGATGGAGGATCCCTGTGGAAATACGGCCATGCATCCAGCGGGACGCCGGTGCGCTGCAGCCGGAGCTTGGAGCGCGGGCAGCCCAGTGTCTCTAGGTCATCCAGCAAGGCTGAGGAGCGCGCCAGGACCAGAGCACTGGAGTGGAAAACCTGGCCCATGGCTCTCCGCCATGCGGCATCCTGACTGTCCACGCCGGCATCTGCTCCATGAAAGGACACGAGCACAGGCCGGGGACTGGCCATTATCCACGGCCGGAGCATCACCGCTATGTGCCCAAAGAAAACATGCACCACCCTGGCCTCCAGCCTGCCTGCCGTCATCATCAGGTCCACAACCCGCCGGGGCGGCACCTGGAGGGGCTCGCGGCGGACGTGGCGGTAGTAGGCCTTGCGCAGGTTCTTCCATGGCAGCGGCGGCATGACGGCGATCCGCTTTTCGCTGCGGACTGGGAAAAGCGCCGCATTCTCGCGCTTCTGGGTCATGATGCGTGGCTCCCAACGCTCCAGCGAAGTGATCTGACGGTGGATATGCTGCATATCCGCCTTGAGGAAGTCCTGACAATAACACGCAACAACTGGCATGAGAGCACTTTCATGCGATGTTCCCTCCTGCGGGCAAGCGCCGCTTGCACCGAACCGCGGATAGGTGACACCACCGGCATGAGCACCATCATCCGCGCCGCCACTGCGGCAGACCTCGCCGCCTGCTACCCGGTCATGCACCAACTCCGTCCGCATCTGAGCGAGGCCGGGTTCATCGAGCAAGTCCAGCGCCAGGAGCTGGGCGGGTATAGATTGACACTTCTTGAGTGCAATGCCAAGGTCTTGGCGCTGGTCGGCTGGCGCATTCTCGAGAGCCTTTCCTTTGGGAAGCACTGTTTTGTTGATGATCTCGTCACTGATGCCTCTGCCCGCTCCACCGGTTGCGGTTCAGCGCTTTTTGACTGGCTGGTCACGATTTCCCGCGAGGCTGGCTGCACGCAGCTGCACTTGGAATCCGGTGTGCAGCGGTTTGGCGCACACCGGTTCTATCTGGCGCGCCGCATGGACATTACGTGCCACCATTTTGCCTTGAATTTATGAACCTGCCGCCGTCTAGCGCTTTCGCCCCTGCATCGCACGGGCGGCGGTGGTGTCTTCATCCGGAAAACTCAGACCAAAAAAATCCTCCAGCACTGCGGCATACACTCCCCGCTTAAAGTCAGGCAGCCAGTCCATGCTGAACTCCACCGGCTGCACCCAGCGCCAGCTGCGGAATTCCGGGTGTGCGGTTTTGATGTTGATCAGTGAATCCGGCCCGCTGAAGCGGCACAGGAAGTAGGTTTGTTGCTGCCCCACAAACCGGCCCCGGCGGCGGTGCCGCTGGGGAAACCGGTATACATATCCGGAAATCTCCTTCCCGATCTCATAACTCTCCGCAGGGACCGAGATTTCCTCCATCAGTTCACGGGCCAGCGCCTGCCTAGTGGTTTCACCAGGATCCTGTCCGCCCTGGGGAAACTGCCAGCTGTCTGCAAAGTCCACGCGTTCACAGATCAAAATGCGGCCATCCTCGTGCTGCAGCAGACAGGCTACGCAGCGGCGGAATTGTTCACGGGGTGGTCGGGGGGATGGGTCGGTGGGCACGGTAAACTCATAAAGGGCCGGACATGGAAACCGTCAATGCCGTTTCCCTGATCAGGTCACATGAAAGCCCGAACCCAGCCGCGGCTGCACGCGTTTTTCCCAGATGTAACGCCGCAGCAGCACCTTCAGACTCGCCGTCAGGGGCACAGCCAGCAAGGCCCCCAGCAGGCCGCCGATGAGCAGTGACCAGATCAGCACGCTGAATATCACCGTCAAGGGATGGAGCCCTACCGCATCTCCCACAATGCGGGGTGCGGTCACCAGCGAGTTTACCTTTTGCACAAAAATGAAAATGGCGGTCACGATCAGCGGATAGGCCCAAACCTGTGGCAAGCTGTCCCACGTGTTGATCAGCTTTCCGTCCGCAGTCTGACTGAAATGAGCAATGGAAATACCCGTCGCCGCGAGCCAGCAGATGATGTTTCCGACGTAGGGGACAAGCCCGAGCAGCGCGACAAAAACCCCGATGAGCGCCCAGTAGGGCAAATCCAAAATCAGCCACAGGCTCACTCCGACGAGGAGCCCATCAATCAAGCTCACCAGCATTTGCCCACGAAAAAAAGCGATCAGATACCCATTGATCTCGGTCAGGCATTCCACCAGCTCGACCTTGAAGCGGGAGGCCTTCAGCGGCAGATAGTCACTCCACGTTTGCTTGATCTCCGCGCTCTCCTTCAGGAAATAATAGAGATAGAGCGGCACCAGCAGAAAACCCACAAAGTAACCAAACATCCCAACGAAGCCCTGCACCCCGGAACCAATAAAGGCCATGACCTTTTGCGATATTTCATCGCCGTGCAGTCTTAGCCAGTCCTGGACCCGCTGCTTCACAGGGCCGGATTTTTTAACCTCCCCGGCCGGAACCGGGACTTCTGTCGCTTTTGCGGAATCAGGCTCCTTTGGGGCATCAGGCTCTTTTGGAGCTTCCGCTTCCTTTGCGGAAGGAGAAATCGCAGAGTCAACACTGTCCGCCGTGTAGGTAATGAAATTTGCCAGGCTCTCACCGAGAGTGGCCCGGTTTTTCGTGAACCAGGTGGCCCCCTGATTTATCGTGGGAACTGCCACGCTGAGAAACAACAGCAGCAATAGGCCATGAAATCCCAGCCAGACCAGCATCATCGCCCGGAAATGCGGAGTCCCGCGCTGGACCAGCTTACGCACCAGCGGTTCCAGCAGGTAGGCTAGGATGCCAGCAAAGGCCACCGGCACTAGGACCGGCTGTAAGAACTGCAACACGCGAGTCACCACCCCTATGCTGTAGACACTCATGGCTGCTATCGACAGCATGGCTGCACCGGTTATCGCGATCCAAAGCGTGCGCTTTTGGAATTCATTCGGGTGCTTCCGGCGGGCCGGCATTGAGTCATGTGCGTCAGGTTCCACAGCTTGCACATGGACACATTAAGGAGCCGGGAAAAGCGGAAATCACCACACAATTATCAGAGTGACACCAGCTTCCAGCGGGTGCGTGGCAGGCCAGCCTAGCCCGGGGAGCAGGGATGCTCCACGGCCTTGCCGGCTGAAAGACACCAGCCACCGGCCACTGACTGGCAAGGTGCCAGTATCACCGTGAACGGGCTTTGTCTGCCAGCTTTATAAAATGGCCGCGAATGGCGGCCACGAGGCCCGGTATGTTATATTCGTCTGCTTCAATATGCACGCGGAGGCCGTGCTTCCGGAGGGCTGTGGTGGTGACCGGACCGATACTGGCTATCTTAACGCCTTCCGGCATGGGGAGTTTCAGGGCCACAAAGTTCTCCACCGCACTGGCGCTGGCAAACGTGACAACGTCCGCCCCCTCTTCCCGGAATCTGGCCTGGCCGCCGCTGATGTCTTTCGTTTCCGGCACGGTGCGGTAGGCGATGGCTTCATCAAGGATGGCCCCTGCTTTTGTCAGGGCTCGGCTGACGACGTCCCTGGCATCCTCCGGGCGGACCCACATGATGCTGCTGTTTTCCACACTGCCGGCACTGGCTATGAATTCATCCACAAAGGACTCCGCCACCGCCACTTCGGGGATGAAATCCGCCGTGAAACGATACTCCGCTACCTTCTTGGCGGTGCCCGGTCCGATGGCAGCGATTTTGGCAGCCCCCAGCTCGCGGGCGTCCTTGTAGATCCTATAAAACAAATCAAAAAACGCACTGACGCCGTTAGGACTGGTGAAGAGTATCCACTCGAACTTGTGCGCGTCCTGCACACTTTCTCCAAAGGCCAGAAGATTGTCCGGAGGCTGGATGGAGATGGTCGGCAGTTCATAGGCATCTGCACCAAGGGCGGTGAGCTGGCGGCTGAGTTCTCCAGCCTGCTCCCGGGTGCGGGTAACGACGATGCGTTTTCCGAAGAGCGGCCGCCGCTCAAACCATGACAATTCCTCCCTGAGGTTGACCACGGTGCCTATGACACAGATCGCCGGGGGCTTGAAGCCTGCTTTTTCCACGAGGTCTGCTATGGTTGAGAGTGTGCCTGTGAGCACTTGTTGCCGGGGTGTGGTAGCCCAGCGCACGAGGGCGACGGGGGTGTTGGGATCTGCGCCGTGTTCTACGAGTTTTCCCGCCAGCATGGCCATGCGGCCTACTCCCATGAGCATGATTTTAGTCCCGGGAGTGGCGGCCAACTGAGCGAAATCCAGCGAGCTTTCCTCCTTCAGTGGATCTTCGTGCCCGGTGAACAGCGTGAGCTGGGAACAATGATCCCGGTGTGTGACAGGTATGCCGGCATAGGCGGGCCCTGCTATCGTGCTGGAAATGCCAGGCACTATCTCAAAGGCGCACCCTGCGGCGTGCAGCTCCTGAGCTTCCTCTCCCCCGCGGCCAAAGACGTACGGATCTCCTCCCTTGAGCCGCGTGACCACTTTTCCCGCCTTCACTTTTTCAATGAGCAGCGCGTTGATGCTTTCCTGCGGCAAGGTGTGCTGGTCTGCCATTTTCCCGACGTAGATGATCTCCACGCCTTTCTTCGCCCAGCGGAGGAAGTCCCTGTTCACCAGATAATCATACGCGATGACATCCGCTAGTTCGATGCATTCCTTCGCGCGCAGTGTGACGAGCCCGGGGTCTCCTGGACCGGCTCCTACCAGATAACAGATGCCTGACATGTAGCTTATATACGTTCCGCGTTTATTTTGAGGAACGGACCGAGGGCAGAATTTTCTCGAGACGGACACCGATCACGCGCTCCAGCTGGAGCACAGTGTCATTATAGTTTTGCCAGTTCTTGTAGCGCCGGATTTCCACCACTTGTTCCATATCTTTTTTCTGAAACTCGAAGCGTTTGGATTTATTGAGATCATTAGCGTTAGGGCCAAAGCCGGGAAGGTCCGGGAGGGCAGCGTTGATCTGGGCTCCGGTGACCGCTTTCGCAGCGCGCTCTTGGGCTTGCTTGAGCTGGCTGTCCACGGTGCTGAAGTTCCGCTGGAACAGCGAGAGGTTATTGAGCAGCACCGTGATTTCATTGGTGATCTGCTGACGCTGCTTCTCGATCTGCCTTTCCCATGAGCGCTGGGATTCTTCGTACACCTTGTGCTTCTTGTTCAGGCCGATCCAGTCGAAAATGGGGAACGACATGCCCACGCGGATCATCCATTCGTCCTGCGTGCCGGTGCGGCCATCCGACCACTGGCGGCCCCAGCCCGCATCAATGAATGTAGCGAAAGGTATCCTAGCCGCCTTTACTTCCGCCAGCATCGCCCTAGCTATTTCCATCCGGGCCCTGCTCTCCAGAATATCCGCGCGGTAAACCATGGCCATGTCTGTGAGGTAGGCCACGCTGAGATGGTCACCCTCCATCACCCGGCGGATGGTGATCCCCTCCGGCGCGATGCGCGAAGGATCGGCCACGCCGCAAAACCCGGCTAGCTCGCCTTGCATGACTCCTGCGTTAGCCCCGAGCCCGGCAGCCTTCATCATGGCATCCATGCCCTCCTGTTCTGCCCGGCTGGCGTCAAAGGCTGCACTGGGATCAAAACTGTATGTCAGTAATTCCTTGCTTAACCCCTCCTGGATTCCTTTCCGCTTCAGCTCCGCTGCCTGCTCACTCCGTGTCAGGCTGATTTTGGAATACAGCTCCCGGACCGTCCGGACTACTTTATCCTCCTCTGCGAGGTACTTGGCCTCCGCGAGGGAAATCTCTGCCAGCGCGCGCTGGATGGCTGCCTTCCTCTCCCAGGGATGGGGCGGCTGAAAACGGAGCAGAATGTTGAATGATTCACCCCTTCCAAAGGCGTCAGGATGATTCACTGTTTCCACGCTCCGGCTGGCGATCCGCCGGCTGGTGTTTTCATTGTGCGCCTCTCTAGTCGGATTCGCCGGATTCGACTCTGAGGCTTTGCTTCGCACACTGCTGCCGCTGCTGTCACGGCGCTCATAAGTTATAGTCTCTATCTTGTCCTGATAGCGCCCCGGAGTCACCCTCCGCTCGATCTCACGAAAGCGGGTGGTACCCACGTTTCCGCTCCTCGTTTCATTCACGCCATTACCCGGCACTATCCCGGTATCCCCGATGATGCTGGAGGTATCAAACTCCCCGAAACTCTCTGAAGAGGAAAGTGACTCCCGGCCGCGCTCGGTATACGGACTGGAAATGGTGTCGTCGTTTTGCCAACCATAAGTGAAACGGAGTTCGGGATTCTTTAAATCATGCGCAGCTTGTTCCTCGGCCTTGGCGATCCGGATGTCCCCCCGGAGCTTTTCTAGATCCGGGTTGTTAGCTATGGCCAGCAGGATGAGGTGGCGCTCGGATAGCGGGCCACTCCCTGGCACGGCGGCGGCCAGCGCTTCCGCAGTGGAGATTTCCGCCGCCGCATCTCCCAGAAAAGGAACGCTGGCAGCAGCCTCTGCGGGTGTCATCTTTACGGCATCGCCCTGGGTTTGCAGAGGCTGGACTCTCTTCTTTCCAGGAGTGGTCCGGGCCACCGGCGCTGCACCGCGCTTTTTACCGGAGGCGGCACGCGGCTCTCCGGCCAGTATGGGACTGGCGCAAAGAATAAGGAG
>JAYVJI010000289.1:0-2122 GCA_043769435.1 Verrucomicrobiota bacterium | reverse complement strand
CGCGATGTCCGGCAAGTAGAGCGCCTGCACCTCTGCGAGGGCGAGGTAGCCGTCCTTGTTGCCATTCCAGCGGCTGAGTTTGACGCGCACATGCCGGGCATTGATCTCCTCCGGCAAATCCCACACCAGCGAACCATCCACAAAGGTGCCCTCCTCCTGGCAGAAATCCTTGTAGAGCAGGCGCTGGCCATTGTTATCAAGGAGCGACACCCAGAAGTTAGAGAGACGCTGCGGATTGTCGCGACGATTGAAAAGGACGATGCGGTTCACCGGCTGCGGCTGGCCAAAGTCCATGTGCCACCAACTGTGCATCCGGTTGTCCGTCTGCGACCATGAGGCCGCACCCTTGCTGCCGTCCGCGTTCCCATCCGCGGCGCGGTCCGCCGTGAAATCAAACGAGGTAGTGCTCTGGCTGGCGGTGGCCCCATCGCTGCGGCACCAGTTAGGAGGTTCAAGCTGCCATGCGACGGCGAGATGATTGTCGTGACCGCCCTCCTTGTGCAGCACCTCAAACCAGTAGGACTGCCGGGCATCCAGGAAAACCAGTTCGCTGGCCTGGCCGCGCTGCTTGTCAAAATCACGGCGACCCACAGCACCAGCGACGAAGGCCATTTTCTTGCGCCCGAAGGAGGAAGCGGTTTGCGAAAGCCAAAGCTCCGAGTGATTGTCCGACGCGATCCAGAACCGGTAGTGCCCGCTGACCGGCGGCGTGAGCTGGCCGGTGAGACGGTGCGCCATGTTGTGGCCGGTGGAGGTGAAATCGAGCGACGCCTGTTCAATGGAAGCGGACTGCGCAGCCTGGAACGACTTGTCATACTTGTAAAAGCCTGACACCGCATCGCCCACCAGATGATCCCAAATCTGTCGGCGGTAGTAGCCGCGATTGCCCCCGGCGCGGGCCGGATCGCCGCCAGTGAGTGCCTCCTCGTTGTCGGAGAATCCGTCGGCGTCGGTATCGGAGAAGGGATCAGCGATGGCGGCTCCTTCCTCCGGCGGTTTTTCAGAATCAAAATCGCGGGTACCCAGTTCGGCAGCCTGATCGGGCAGCCGTGCCGGGCTGAGGTATCCCTGAAAACGATCGCGTCGCGTCGTGCTTTCCTTTTCCAGCGCCCCGCCGGCCAGCACCATGCGCGACCACGCCACGGTAGCGGGCAGAGGCCAGTCGAATGACTCCATGAGCGCGGGAACCGGCTGGCCTGAAACCGCGCGGGCATCGCACAGGCACCAGTAGAGCTGGAGGGCATCAGCATTCGCCGCGCCGGGAACAAGCTGCACACCCGCACGGAACCAACGGCCCGCGGCGAATCCGTGCTCCCCGCGCAAGGGCAGTTGAGCCGTGAAAACGTGAGGCTGACCGCCGTCCGTGGTGACAGTGAATTCCAGCCGCGGCCCCCGGCCTTTGCTCGCATCGCCGCCGGTCAGCAGCGCCAGTTCCCACGCCGCCGCATCACTTTCGCCCCGCACCATCACCATCCGCTGCGCCGCCACCCGATGAAGCGGCTCGAACGCCTTTGGCGCCACGTAGAGATCCACTTCCGTGCGGAACGAGCCCGCCTTGAGTAAACCCGCGACCGGTGTCTCCGCCGTTAGCACAGCCGGGACCGGCTCATGCGTGGAGAGGCGCGTGGCATCGAAGAAAGCAGCCGCAGCCGGGAAAATGGTGCCAGCAGCACCATTGGCGTCCCGGCCTTCCGCAGCCCGGGCCCATGCCGGCGGTGTCGCGGTGCCCGCTGCTTGTTCGGGAGTGATTGACGCACGTTGAGGCGGGCTGGCCGGGGCACAGAGTGCCGAGGCGATCAGCAGGGCAACTCCCAGCCCGGCGCGCGCCAGAGAGGATTGCTGGAAAAGATGGGGCAAGGGCTTTGTCATAAGATTGGAAAAGAGTTCAGGATGGATCGGCTGGATGGCGGCTGGGCTGGAAATGGGCGCGGCTTGGCAGGGTGAGGAGCTGATGAGGCCGGGTGTGGGCGGAGTGGGGCGCAGCCAGTCAGACGAGACGTTGTCGTCGGAGGGGGCACGGCTCGCTGTGTGCGGGCAGACTGCGCCGAACGGGGCCTGTGGACTGGAATATCCCGGCGGCGAAAGGCAGGGACGCGCTGTCTACTGATTATGCAGCACCAGG
>JAYVJI010000288.1:0-3299 GCA_043769435.1 Verrucomicrobiota bacterium | reverse complement strand
CGGTGGGGCGCAGGCGTATTTTGGAATTCAGGCCGATCTGGTGACTTATGGAAAAGTGATAGGCGGCGGGATGCCGTTGGGAGTGATCTGCGGGGAGCGCCGCTACATGGATGCGCTGGATGGCGGCAGCTGGGAATACGGAGATGATTCCAGCCCGGAAGTGGGCGTGACCTTCTTCGCGGGCACGTTTATCCGTCACCCGCTGACCATGGCGGCAGCAAGGGCAGTGCTCTTGAAGCTCAAATCTGAAGGACCGGCCCTGCAAAAACAGGTCGAGGAAAAAACCCGCGAATTTACAGACCGGCTGACTTCCGTTTTTGATAGTGCCGGTGTTCCGCTGCGGGTTTCCCGTTTCAGTAGCATGTGGATGCTGCACGCAGATCCCGGCCTGAAGTATTCCGGCCTGCTCTTTTATCATCTGCGCCTGCGGGGCATTCACCTCTGGGAGGGCCGGCCCGGCTTCCTGAGTACCGCTCATACGGAGGAGGATGTCAGCCAGATCCTTCGCGCCTTTGAAGAAAGCGTTTCAGCTATGCAGGAAGGGGGCTTCCTGCCCGCTAGGCAAGTGCCGCTGCCTCCCGGCGCGGTGCCCCTGACTTCCGCTCAACAGGAGATGTATCTGGCTTCCCAGTTGAGCCCGGAAGCGGCCACTGCTTGCCATGAATCAATGGCACTTCGCTTCTCAGGACCACTCCAGGCAGCGACTGTTGAGAAGGCTCTGGAATTGCTCATCGCCCGTCATGACTCTCTCACCCTGACATTTGCAGAAGGTGGTGAAATCATGATCCCGAAACCAGTTAGTCCCGGGCACCTGCGCGTCCATGATCTGACGGGAAGGCCTGATTCCGCAGCGGAGTTGGAAAGGATCAGCAAAGAGGAATTCCTTCGCCCTTTCAATATGGAGGCGGGGCCGCTGGTCCGTGCCACCCTTGTCAGGCTGGCTCCTGATGACCATCGCCTCTTTTTTACAGCGCACCACATCGTGTGTGACGGGTGGTCCTTTGGGGTATTGATTCATGAAATGCCTGAAGCCATGCAGGCCGCAGCCGCAGGAAGGCCCATGGCTCTGGAGCCCGCGCCCTCTTTCCTGAGCTACGCTACGGAGACTTCCCGGCGGAAGGATGCCGGGGAATTTCAAGCAGATCGTGACTGGTGGCTGGCACGCTATGCCTCTGCCCCCGGCCCATTGGAACTCCCAGTGGACATGCCACGCACCAGCGAACGGCGCTACGATGCGGGCCAGGCGACGGGCCTGATTTCTCAGGAGCTGACGACCAAGCTCAAGAAATTTTGCCGGGAGCAACGACTCACTCCCTACCACGTTTTGCTGGGCACATGGCGTCTCCTGCTGCACCGGCTCACTGGCAGCAATGATTTTGCAGCAGGCGTGCCTTATGCTTCCCAGCCGGGCGAGGGACACATGAGTCTGACCGGACATTGTGTGCAGTTCCTGCCTGTCCGCACCAGCATTCAGCGTGATCAGTCCGCGCTCAGCGTGATGGAGGATACGCGGCGCGAGTTGACAGCGGCCACTGAGCATTCCGGATTCACTTATGGTGAACTGCTGGAGCAGCTCAAACTCCCTGCTCAGGAGAGAGAACGGTTCGTTAGCACGAGCTTTAGTCTCGAACCCATCGGCGGCCCGGTGACGTTCGACGGACTTAAGATGGAACCTTCCCTGAATCCCAAGCGGCGCCAGCAGTTTGATATAACCGTGTATGTCTTCCAGACGGAAAGTGATTTCAGCCTGATGCTGAACTACCATACGGCGCTTTTCCATCAGGAAACTATGGACCGCTGGACGGGACACTACCTGCAACTGCTGGAGGCAACCATAACGACGCCTCAAGTGTCCGCCGGCAGGCTGCCCATGATGAGCAAAGAGGAAGTAGAGAGCATCACCGAAGGCTTCAATGCCGGAGCCTTGGTTTTTCAGGATCCCCGCACTCTGCATGGCTGGTTCAGCGCTACCGCGGCAAGATTCCCGGACCGCGTCGCTGTCTCCTGCGACGGCAAATCGATGACCTACGCGGAGGTCGATATCGCGGCGAATCGCCTCGCTCATTTCCTCATCGCCCATGGAGTTAAGCCAGGAGATCTGACCGGGGTTTGTCTGGATCGGAATGCGGATCTCGTCATCGCTATCCTGGCTATACTGAAAGCCGGCGCAGCTTATCTGCCCATTGATCTTTCTTACCCACCGGACCGTCTCTCATTCATGCTGGAGGATGCGGAGGCCCGCGTGCTGATCAGTCAGCGGAGCCTGGACGGGCACCTGCCGGCGCACCGGGGCAGGACGATCTATATCGATGCTCCTGGCGGGAATTTGTCAGACCAGCCCGCAGTCGATCCCGGCGTCGCCGTAGACAGCGAGGCCACGGCCTATGTCATCTACACCAGTGGATCCACCGGGCTCCCCAAGGGATGCATGGTGTCGCACCGAAACGTGGTCCGGCTCATGAGAGGAACGGAGCAGTGGTATAACTTCAACGAGCACGATGTGTGGACGCTTTTCCACAGCGCTGCCTTTGATTTCAGTGTCTGGGAAATCTGGGGAGCCCTGCTCTATGGGGGACGCCTCGTGGTGGTGCCTTTTCTACTCAGCAGGTCGCCTGAAGAATTCCACCGGCTGTTGCACAACGAGAAAGTCACGGTGCTCAATCAAACGCCCAGTGCCTTCCGGCAACTAATCTCGGTCGATGGGCTCAATCCGCTGCCGCTGGATCTGCGATATGTTATCTTTGGCGGAGAAGCGCTCGAAATGCAGACGCTGCAGCCTTGGTTTGAGCGGCATGGCGACAGCAAGCCTCAGCTGGTAAACATGTATGGCATCACAGAAACCACAGTGCATGTCACGTATCGCCCACTCCGGTCGAGCGACATCCATGGCGGATCAGTCATCGGAGTGCCTATTCCAGATCTCTCACTCTATATATTGGATGAGGACCAGCAACCAGTGCCGCTGGGGGTTGGAGGAGAGATCTACGTTGGCGGTGATGGACTGGCAAAAGGCTACCTGCGGCGTGATGATTTAACTGCTCAGCGCTTTATTCCGAACCAATTCAAGGCTGGCTCGCGGCTCTATCGTACCGGCGACCTCGCGCGCTACCTTCCCGGTGGAGATGTCGAGTACATGGGCCGCATCGACCAGCAGGTAAAGATCCGCGGCTTCCGTATCGAACTGGGGGAGATAGAGAGCGTCCTGAATGCACACCCACAGGTGCAGGAATGCGCGGTGCTGCCGGTCGCTGCTGCAGATGGCGAAAAGCGCTTGTGTGCCTGGCTCATTTCTGCTGGAG
>JAYVJI010000287.1:0-6416 GCA_043769435.1 Verrucomicrobiota bacterium | reverse complement strand
ACATTCGCTGGCAAATCCCCGCACCAGCGCCCGGTTCATATTCGCCGTTTCACTGGGGCTGATCTCCATGGCCACGAGTATGTGCTGGTGCGTCTGCTCAGAGGCATCAATGTCCCCGCGCAGCACCCTCACCACCCGCCGTGCGACATCCTCCAAATCCGTCACCCGCTCGCGCAAATACTCGTCATCCATGCGCCGCATACTATCCATGAAGCCACTCATCACCCTCCAGAAAGCCACCTCTGCGACCAGCTTTTTACTCCGGATCTTGGCCTCCACCTGCCGCAGCAGCGTGCCGTCCTCCAGCATCAGGAGATGAGCGTCAAAGATAAAGGCATTATCCGTGCCGGCCTCCACCGCCACCTTGTCCCGGATCGCTATGAGCTGCTGCCTAGTGGCCTCGACTCCCGTCTGGAACCTCGCCCACTCGCCGTCTGCGTCCTCCGTATCGCCCTCCAGCGGCTCCTCAAACACATCGCTATCAAGCACGATAGGGCCTAGAGCGATTCCCGGGGAAACCCCGATGCCCTTCAACACGATCTCGCCGGTATTGGGAATGTTCATTCTTCTATCTCAGCCAACCCACTGGTGCGCCTACAAAACGCGGCCTCATGCGCCATGCAAGCCCGGGGTAATCAAAATTACAATTTCCCCGCGCGACTCCCGCACCAGCGGACGGGATCAAGGATTCACACGGGCCGCTGGCAGCCGTCTTTTCCGGGTTGATGGAACCAGCAGCGCGAAGCACAGCATCAGACATGCATACCCGACTCGCCTCCGCCAGCGCCCTCGCCATAGCCATGCTTGCGGGCAGCGTCTACTCCCGGACGGCTGCGCCTGCGGTGGAGGCCGTCCGTGCCGTCATGACCGCTCAGGATACGCTGAAATCTGTCCCCCTCCGGGACATCATCCATGGGGCCACGGGCCACAGCGTCAAGCCCTTCAGCCCGGACTCCGACCCCACCGACGCCCTCTGCAGGGAGCACATCATCAAGGCCGCCGATGCCGTCCTAGCCTGGGCCAATTCTCCGGAATGCCCCATCCGCCGCCTCCGCCGGATCAATGAAGCCAGCCACTACGCAGAGGACGAGCTACGCAAGCTCCTGAACACCGGCGACTACACCTGTGACTTCCCCGTCACAAAGGCAGGCACTGCCCAGCGCAGCGGCTACCCAGACCTCCGAATCGAACACAAACCCACCCGGCGCGTCTGGTTCCTCGACCCCAAGCTCTATGAAGCCACCTCCCGCACCAGTTCTCTGCGCACCTTTTATTACGAGCCCCGCGACCTCACAGGCAAAATCCAGGACGACGCCAGCCACCTCATCCTCGGCCTGGCCCACGACGGAAAGGACGGCGCATGGACCTTCACTTCTTGGGATCTCGTGGACCTATACGATTTCCGCGTCAGCCTGAAAGCCGAGTTTCAGGCCGGAAACAAAGAACTCTACCGCAAGGAACTCCTGCGCGCCTCCTCCGCAAAACGCTGAGCGGTTTTTGTGGTCCTGTCTATCATTGCCGCTTCGCGAAATGGGAGGACTCGCGAGTCCGCGCCTGTGCCAAGGCTATCTTTCAGGCTATTTTCCAGTCGCTTTCAAAAGTGGACATACTCTCTTCTACCCCGGAGGGGTAGCCCCATCCAGGGGAGCCGCAGCCGAGATTTAGGACGCTTCGATCCTGTCCCGCCTGTGCTGGCCTGCGGGCATCCTGCCTGCAGCATTGGCAACTCCGGCAAGCAATAACTTAGCGGCCTTCGATTATACCACCCTCCTCTGTCTTGTAATCCTGAAGGGTGCCGTAGAACTTGTTCGCGCCGGGTCTCACGCGGAGAATGCCCCCTTTCGTGACCTGAATCCCGGTCCGTACGTTGTATATTTCGTTATCAGTCACGGCGTCTGAGCTTGTCCCCATGAGCCGGATGGCGTTAATGCCCCCTACGATGGTGTTGGCCCTTATCTCGATTTTCTTGCACCCATTCCACTGGATCGATTTATCGCAGGCACCACTGAGATAGCAATTCCGTATCGCAGACCCGTTGCACCCGGCCATGGGGTTGATGCCGTCTTCGCAGATTTTCGTCACAACAAGGTCTTCGAAGATTGTGCCGTAACGGTTTGAGGTAATGCCGTCTTTCGACTCCGCAATTCCGAATCCCCGGAGCGTTAGGTTGGGCATCTGGATACGGATCACGGGCTCGTTACGCTCATTCTGGTCGCACTCTCCGGGCATCTGCGCCCCGGAGATGGTCCACTGGCGTCCGCCGTCAATGATCGTGCGCCCTCTACTGGTCGTGACGGTGCCTACTCCCTGCGGCCAGTCTGCTGCGCAACGGACGACGATGGCCTCCCGGGGGTAGTGCGTGTGCTTAGTGGAGTATGGCGGCCCCGGTGCCCTCACTGTCTGGTGAATGGTGGCGCAGGAAGATAGCGCGAGTCCGAGTGCGGGTAGCAGTGCTTTCATTTCGTTCCCAGAAAGTGCTACAGGTGCTATTAATTATTGATTATTAATTAAGCTTTCGGCTGCGGAGCCAGCTTTGCTTTGAGATACCATCCCGTCAGACTTGCAGGGCAGGCGGCGATGGCTTCGGGAGGGCCCTCTGCGACGATGAGACCGCCGGCGCCACCTCCTTCCGGCCCCATGTCGATGACCCAGTCCGCGCATTTGATGACATCCAGATTATGCTCAATAACTATAAGCGTATTTCCCTGATCTCTCAGGCCGTAGAGCACGCGCATCAGGGTATCAATATCCGCAAAATGAAGGCCGGTAGTGGGTTCATCCAACAGATAAAGCGTGCGGCCCGTCGCCCGCTTCGACAGCTCGGCGGCAAGCTTGATGCGCTGGGCCTCGCCTCCGGACAAGGTGTTAGCGGCCTGTCCCAGCTTGAGGTAGCCCAGACCCACGCTACCCATCATGCGGAGTTTGTCGCCCAGCCCGGGGATGCTGCGAAAGAAATCTGCGGCCTCATGCAGCGTCATTTCCAGCACCTCCGCGATGTTCCTGCCCTTGAAAGTGACCTCCAGCACTTCACGATTATAGCGCTTTCCTTCACACGCTTCGCAGGTAACATAGACATCCGTTAGGAAATGCATATCGATGCGCAGCAAGCCATCGCCTTCACAGGTCTCGCAACGTCCGCCGGCAGTGTTGAAGCTGAAAGTTCCTGGCGTGTAGCCGCGCACCTTGCTGGCCGGCAGCTGGCTGAACAAATCTCTCACAAGGGTGAAGGCTCCGATGTAGGTGGCTGGATTGCTCCGGGGATTCCTTCCGATGGGGCTTTGATCTATGACGACAGCCTTATCTATCTGCTGCAGACCGCTGATCTCGCGGTGTTTGCCCGGCGTGTCCTTGGCTTGATACAACCTGCGGAAGATCTCGCGCCTAAGAATGTCATCCACAAGGGTGCTCTTCCCACTGCCGCTAACTCCGGTCACACAAATAAGGCAGCCCAGAGGAAAACGGACGTCGATGTTCCTGAGGTTATTCTCGGCGGCGCCATGCACCGTGAGCCAGCCACTATCCAGCACAGCGGCAGCCTTACCAGGAGGGGCGGGAGCCGGCAGCCGCCGGGCAGGCAGAGGAATGCGCACGGCATGACTCAGATACTGGCCTGTCACGCTGGCGGGGGTTGCCATGATCTGCTGAACGGTGCCGGCAGCTATGACCTGCCCCCCCCCGGGGCCAGCACCGGGCCCCAAATCAATGACCCAATCCGCAGCGGCTATGGTATCTTCATCATGCTCGACGACCACGACGGTATTTCCCAGCTCCCGCAAGCGACGCAGTGTTTCCAGCAGCCGGTCATTGTCCCGCTGGTGCAATCCGATGCTGGGTTCATCCAGCACATAGAGCACTCCGCTGAGCCGCGAGCCCAGTTGCTTAGCCAGGCGTATACGCTGCCCCTCGCCACCACTCAGCGAGCCATACTCCCTGGCCAGCGTTAGATACCCCACGCCCACATCCTCCAGAAACTTCATCCTCGACTCCAGCTCACGCATAACCTCGCCTACGATCTGCCGCTGCTGGTCCGTGAGGATCAACGAGCGCAGAACCACACGGCACTGTTGAATCGTCAGCGCGGTGAATTCATCAATGGCCAGGGTGGATGTTTTGGCATTAGGCTTTAAGGGGACCCCGGATTCTAAAGTCACCGCGAGGAACTCCGGCTTGAGCCTCCGTCCACCACAGGCTGGACAGGGGGCGGGATTCATGTAGCGGCGGACGTTCTGCTTGATGAACTCACTCTCGCTCTCCTGCAGCAGGCGATGCGCTTCGGTGACTAGGCCTTCAATGGGCTTCCCCACAATGCGGGTGGAGGCGCTTTTTGCTATGTCCAACTTCACAGCCACCTTGCCGGTGCCATGAAAGAGCGCGTCCTTGAATTCAGCAGAGAGAGCGGAAAACGGTGCCAGCTTATCCACTCCGAAGTGTGCTGCGAGGGCGGTGATTTTCCGGTCATGCAGCACCTTCAACTTGGGATTGCGGCCCCACCATGTTTTAACGGCACCATCCGTTAGGGATTTTGTTTTGTCCGGGACCAGCAAATCCGGATCGGCCCACATCTTGGTGCCCAGTCCTTCACAGGTGGAGCAGGCTCCTGCGTGACTATTGAAGGAAAAATGCTTGGGTGTCAGCGGCGGCATCCGGAATCCTGTTTCCGGATTGGCATACAGCGTGGTGTAGATTTTCTCACGCCAGCCCTCTCCCTCCTGTATGAGCACCAGGACACGGCTGGCAGGCCCACTCCAGCGCAGTGCCACAGGCAGCGAATCCATGATCCGCGTGCGCGCATCCGGACGCACGACGAGGCGGTCCACCACAAGGTCAATGCCCCCTCCAGCCTCGACTTCCGGCTTCTCTTCAAGGTCTCTGACCACTCCCTTCACGCGCACCCTGACAAATCCCTGGCGTGCCAGTTTATCATAAAGCTTGTGTGGCTGCTGCGTCTCACTTTCCGGCAATGGAGCCAGAATCATGAGCCGAGTGCCTTCCGGCAACGCCAGAATTTCCTGAGCAATTTCAGGCGTGGTATACCGGTGAATAGGCCGCCCGGTGGCCGGATCATGTGGCTGGCCGCAGGTGGCATAGAGCACCCGCAGGTAGTCGTAAATTTCGGTCACTGTAGCGATAGTGCTCCGGGGGTTGCCGGCAGCGGTGTGCTGCTCTATGGCAATGGCCGGCGAGAGACCTTCAATGCTGTCCACGTCCGGCTTTTCCAGCCGCTCCAGGAACTGCTGCGCGTGAGCAGACAAGCTCTCCACATAACGACGCTGGCCCTCAGCATAGAGCGTATCAAATGCAAGTGATGACTTCCCGCTCCCGCTCACCCCGGTTATCACCGTGAGGCTGCGTCTGGGCAGCGCCACAGTCACATTCTTGAGATTGTGCTGCCGTGCTCCTGTGATCCTTATGAAGTCATCGTCGGCCATGAATCCAACATGGGAGGCCAGAAGAAAGTAGTTTGCAACAATTATCCCGTCCCAATGGCAGCACAGCCAGTTCACCCCCACAGGCAGCGATCGCAGCGCCCGGGGCAGCTGGAGCCGGGGATGACTGCGGTCAGGGTCTCGGCCAGGAATGAACGACCCAACAATGCACAGGATTTTTCCTGCATTCCGAGGCACGGTGAACCGGAGCGCCGCGGAGATAGCTCGCCACTTTTCTATCGGTAAATGCGGGCAACGAGCATCTCCGCAGCGTTCTGTGACCGAACCAGAACGAATGAAGGCGGAAAAAGCGGCAAAACCGGTAAAAGGACCAGCAGAATTAGATGTTTATTTTTGGCCGCGTCCCTTATAGGCGAATCTTTAGACCATACTCGTCTCGCATTGTCAGAAGCGCTTCCGCGTTGCCTTTCGCATCATCAACGGGGTGGTGAGTATGCTTCGTCTTGCGCAGGGACTTGAAGTTGCGGGCCGTGTCACGCACAATGCCTTTATAGAGCGATCCAAGATTGGTGGACGAAAAGCCAAAAGGATTAGCGCCAGTGAAGTGGTGGAAATACCAGTTAATGAACTGCCAGTCGAATCCGTTATTGTCGGATATAAACATGGGACGACCAGCGGAGTGTGTGGACAGCCATTCCTGAAACCGACGCATGACTGACCCTGGATCCGGAAATGCCATGGTCTGCCCGCGGGAAAAACCACTAACAGCTAAGGCGTCGGAATTCCACCGATCGGAAATGGGACGCAACTCTCCATAGAACGTCACGGAAAGCGCAGGCTCTACCAACACAGCACCGAAACAAATCATCGAATAGTCCCCGGGGATGGGGCCGTCGGACTCAATATCAACCATTATGTAACTCATAGGAATGGCCTACCGAATCAACTAACCACCCCATATAGCAATAGAAAAGGAAAATGCGTGCAACACACTCCGTGCGGATTATCCGGATCGCTGAGCCCGGTTGC
>JAYVJI010000286.1:0-3926 GCA_043769435.1 Verrucomicrobiota bacterium | reverse complement strand
ACAGCACTCCGTATGCTGCGGGTGGCCCGATCCCGCTGGACGCGACCGGGGAAATAGCATGGGCCGACTATGCCAGAGCCACCATCCCCAATGCCGATGAAATGGTCTACAAAGAAGTGACCTTTCCGCGCGGCCTGCTGCGCGGGGGGAAAAACGTGGTGGCGGTGGAAGTGCATCAGGCCAGCGCGGTCAGTTCCGACATGCGCTTCGACCTCCGGGCTTCGCGCACCAGGGGCGTGGCCGGCCTGCTGGCAAATGATGCCGACGCCGACGGTCCCGCCATGGAGGTGGTGAGCGACAGCCTGGCCCAGGGAACGGTTGTTGTGAATGCCGACGGCTCATTTTCCTACACTCCTCCGATGGGCTTCACGGGCACCGATTCCTTTTACTATCTGCATCAACCGGGAGGTGCCCCCATCACCAGCGAAAGTTCCCTCGTCGCGATGAATGCTGTGTGGCGCTATTTGGATGACGGCACCGTTGCGCCGCAGAATGCCGGTATGACTGCCGCTGACTGGCGGAATGCTGCCTTCAATGACCTTACGTGGAAATCGGGAGCAGGAGAGTTGGGCTATGGTGATAATGATGAAGTCACTGTCGTGGAGGACGACGCCACCGCAGGCAGTCCGACGGCAGGTTCCACCACCCGGCATGTCACCACTTATTTCCGGCATAAGTTCACCTATGGCGGCGCGCTGCCCCTCGTGCAGAGCCTGCGGGCGCGGGTGGTGAGGGATGACGGAGTGGCGGTCTTTCTGAATGGCCATCGCATCCTGCTCAATAATCTCCCGGAGGGATGGACGCAGGCCACGCTGGCCCAGACATCCATCAGCGGGACAGATGAGTCCACCCCGGTGGAGCTGCTGGACATTCCGACCAGCTACTTGCTAAGCGGGGAGAATATTCTTTCCGTGGAGATACACCAGGCTGCCCGGGACAGCAGCGACATCAGCTTTCGCATGGAACTGCTGGCCACATCTGCGGTCGGCGCCAGGGTGGACGTGGTGGTGGTGGATGACGACGTGGACAATGACCTGATGTCTGATGCGTGGGAAAAGTCCCACGGACTGAGTGCGAGCCTGAACGATGCGGATGCGGATGCTGACAGAGACGGGCAGAGCAACCGGCTGGAGTTTTTGGCCGGCACAGATCCGCAGTCGCGCAGCAGCGTGCTGAAGGTGACAGATGTGCGGCGCGGGGGCGGCATGGCGGAGGTGGCGTTCACCTCGGTTCCGGATCGCAGATACCAGCTGCAATCATCCGGTAACCTCACCGCATGGGAAGATGTCAACGGCACCGTGCTTGGCAGCGTATCCGGGATTTCCATGCTCAATGATGCCGCCAGCACCGAGCGGCGCTACTACCGTGTGAGGTCGCTTTTCGAGTGGCGCTAAGTAGTAAATGATGGCACCCGGAACTCTCATTTTGACCGCGCCTTTGACCGCGCCCGCGCGTGCGCGGGGCATGTAGCGCAGGACCATGATATTGACATGGCGCCGCTGCACACCCTAGCTGGTTTTTGCACTGCTGCTGACCGTTTGTTGGTGGCGCGCGCAGCCGGCGATGTCGCTGGTCTTGCTGGAGACTTCGCGGACAAGCTGCGCACCCATGTTTTCAAACGGGCAGGGAAGCTCGATTTCCTTGGCGACGGTGACCCCGTCCTTGGTGATCGTGGGGGGGACTTGTAGTTTCATAATTTCACCTCCATTATGATGGGCCGCAGCTTCACCATCGCCTGCGCCACGGCCATCCATATGTCGAGGTAGCGGCGGCTCTGGTGGAGGCGCTGCGGGAGGCGGCGATGGAGGTAGATTACAGAGTGTAAGGGAAGGGGGAGGCGAAGTTGGGTAGGTATGGTGCGATGCTGAGGCTGGGAATGCCGGGGAGTGGCGTCAACCTTCGGTCCACAAAGGGAACACGGAGGGCGGGTGGACCACAGGTCCACGCCCTCGGTGGATGGGCATGAATCTGCTGGGCTCCTGGGCCGGTCTCCGGCTCTAGGCGCAAAGCCCTCAGGCGCTGTGGGTGCTGTGGGGGGCAGGGGTTTTTGCGTTGCTGGTGCTGCTGTGCATCCCGCAGAAGCAGCTCCAAAGCGCGAGCGAATGAATCCGCGCTGGCGAATTACACCCAGTCCACGAAAAAGAAGCAGATTTTACTGGCTAGCTTAGTTAACATGCATTAATTGAATACTTCTTCTATCACATTTTCAGACTACAATCCTAACATTTCTTCAACAGATGGCTTCACTCGAGCGAATCATGGCGGTCAATCATCACCTGCGGCTGGCGCTGGACCAGGTGAGTGATGCGGTGGCGGTCATCGACAGCGTCCCTCTGACAGGATCCGGCCCGCTCCTTGCCTATGCCAATCAGGCGATGGCTGAGGGCACGGGGCTGCCGGTGAGCACACTGTGCGGGGCGCCGCTGTCATTGTTGCTGGGGCCTGCGGATCTGGCTTCCATGCTGGCCCACCTCGCCGCCGGACGGGAGGCATCCGGCATCGCGGGCAGGCTATTGCTGCAAGGAGGGGAGGCCACGCCTTGTCTTTGGACTTGTGCGCCGGTGCCTGACCATACTGGCGCTACGGTGAATTTCATACTGACCGCACAGCCCATCCCTGTCACCGCTGCGGCATCCGGCCCGCCCAGCCCGCTGGAGTATCATGCGGATGTGGTGGAAACAGTACGTGAGACAGCCCGCTACGTCGCGCATGAGTTCCGCAATGCGCTCAGTGGCATCTTGGCACCAGTGCAGATGGCCTTTCGGGATCAGGCGGCGCAGGGGCCGCTGCGTGACCAGCTGGAAGTCGCCTATGCCAGTGCGCAGCAGGCCGCGGGGCTGGCCCGCGATTTTCTGGATTGCTTCAAGCCGAAGCAAAAGTCCCGGCAGCAGTGTGCTCTCGCGCCTTTGCTGGGCCGGGCTATGCGTCTGGCCACATGCGGACAGCGCTTGGATTGGTCCATGGAACTGGCGGGTGATCTACACGACGCTATCCTTGATCAGGGCGACATCGAACGAGTGATTTTCAATCTCGTACGCAATGCCTGTCAGGCCATGCCCGGGGGGGGCAAGCTGCGGGTCCGCGGGGAGAATGTTGAGGTGCCGCCCGGCCATGGGGAGACTCTGCAGCCCGGCCCGTATGTGCAGATTTCCGTGCGTGATTTCGGCCCCGGAATTCCCGAGGAGCACCTGCCTCATCTGTTTCACAGTTGCTTCACCACCAAGGATGACGGCAATGGCTGCGGGCTCCCGATTTGCTATAAGATAAGCCGGGAGCACGGTGGGACGATGTTTGTGAAGAGCAGGGTCAATGTGGGCACGGAATTCATCCTCTACCTGCCTGCGGTGCCGGCTGCCGTGGGCCATGCTCCGGCGGCTGCTCCGGTGGAAATGCCTGCTGCCACAGGGGGGCAGTGGCCTGCTCAGGGGCAGGTGCCGCGTGTTTTGACCAGCGAGGTGGTGCTGCCGCCGCTGCCGTCTGCACCGGGGCCTTCGACTGCGCCTGTTGCTCCTGTTGCTCCTGTGGTGGCTGTGGAGGACAATGTGCAGCCGGCACAGTCTCCGGCGGCTGCTGGGCCGGGCGAGATGGAGCCTTCCGCTACCATGCTGGTCATAGATGACGAGGACAGCGTCTGCCGTGCGCTCACTCAACTGGGACGCCGTTATGGGATGGAAGTCATCGCCATGCAAACCGGTGAAAGCGGTCTCCAAGCCTATCGTGACCGGCTTTCTTTGGGACGGCCCTTCAACATGGTCGTGCTGGATATGAATCTGCGCGGGATCATGATGGGGAACGATGTGTTTTCCGCCATCACCCGCATAGATCATGAAGCCCGCATCGTCGCCACCAGCGGCGAGTACACCGAGGAGGATCTGGTCCGGCTGGAGCAGACAGGTTATTGCGGATTTTTGCCCAAGCCCTTCACG
>JAYVJI010000285.1:0-2724 GCA_043769435.1 Verrucomicrobiota bacterium | reverse complement strand
GGATCCAGCGCGGTGTCGGGCTGTCCGGCAGTTTGGCAGTTCGGATAAGGCTCTAGGAATTCTGTGCATTCCTGCTTTCCCAGTCTTTTGTTTGGGCTTAAGGATCCACCATGCCCGCCGTCCAACACTCGCTATCGCCGGATTTTCTGCCCGTGACTCAGGGGCTCTGTCGCCTCTGCCTGCGATTGAAGGAGGGGCAGCCGGTGGTCATTCGGGAGTTGCCAGGTGCTTTGGTTTACGCTGCGGGCCTGTGTGATGCTGCGGGCTCCTGCTTTCAGGAAATGGAGATCTGGCTGCAGCGGTTGAGTCCTGCGCCGGTATTCAGCATGGGCCGGGCGGCGATGCTGAATGAAGATGCGGACCATCGTTGGCACCTGATACGGAAGGCACTGAGCGCGGCGCAGCCTGATCCGCTCCCGGAGTTCTGTGCGGTGGATCTTCCTCAGCCGCCGGTCTGGGCGGAAGACCACGGCGCGGCCCTGACGGTTGAAACCCGGGATGATGCGCTGAGGGCTGCGGGTTTACCTGCCTACTCCGGGACCGTGTCCCGCTGTCTCAGGGTGGCCACGGCAGAGGGCACGGTGCTCTGGCATGATCTGAAGTCCGGCAGTGGGCCATGGAATCCCGGTGCGAAGCCGGTTTGGAATGCTGACTGCGGTCATTGGTTTGTGCTGCCGGCAGCGGACATGGACTTTAAAGAATACAACGCCAGACTCAGCAGGGGGCATGGACCTGCGGGGGAAAAGGAACGCCACACCGGCGGTTTTTTTCTCACAGGATGGCGGGGGGATCAGCCGCCGCTGCCAGAAATACTGCATCTGAAACTGCGTGCACTGTACGGGGCGGTCAGCGCTGTCGCTCAGGCTCAGGAGGCACTGAGGGCTCCGTTGCTGGATGTTTCCACTACGGGATTCGGCGTGCAGCTTCCTCAGCAGCGGGCAGCATGGATGGCTGGTGTGGTTCTGCGCAGGCCCGGCATCGCCCTGCTGCCGGCAGGGGTTCCGGCGGGGGATGAGCCGGTGTTTGTGCTCCCTGCGGAGACCCCGCTTTCTCTCTACCTGCATCCGTCCTGCCGTCCTGCTAGGACAGTGCAGGGCACGCTGCGCCTCCGGGCCGTCCAGCCAGCGGGCAGTGGCCGCCGGGAAGTCCAGGGGGAGGGCACCCTCATCCTGGCCACTCCACTGCCGGTGGTGGGGGATACGGTGTTGCTACATGTGCCGGATCTGTCTGACCAGCCGGTGCAGGCCATGGTGACCGCTGCTGATCCAGCCCGCGGGGAGGCCGCGCTGCGCACGTTGCCCTGGCTCCCGCGCGACGCCATCACGCAGCCGCCTCCCATGGACATCCATGCCGCTGTCGTTCCTAGACTGGGCAGCGGTGCTGATCTCTATGCCCTAGGTGTCATGGCCCTGGAAGTGCTGCTCTGCGGCTCCGGGCAGCCGCTGGCATCCGTGCTGGATGAGGCCCTGCGGCTCGTCCGGCGGGTGGATGGTGAAGGCTGCAATCCGGAGGAAATCCCGGCGATACTCAGCACTTGGCACCGGCGCGAAGCCGCAGAGCCCTGGGCTGTGGCGCTGAACTACACCCACCTCACTGCCAGCGCACCCGCCCCGGATACGCAGGGAATACCGGCCTATGCATGGTGGGCTGTGATGACATGGGTCCTGAAGCTTTTCTCTGGCCAATGGAAGCACGCATGGGCGAGGAATGCCGGTGATGAGACGCCGCACGCCCCACATCTGGCTTTGAGTGTGCCGCTCGCGGAGTTGCAAAAACTGGTCGTCCGTACGTCTGCGCTGGTCACCGGCGACTGGAGCCGGAATGTGGAGATCCGGGAGCGGATCCTTGCGGCATTGACACGCTGATCGCAGCGTGAGTGATTGCAATTCGCCTGAATGTGTGGCACTGTATCACCATGGGGCCTATTCCTGATCACAGAACAATCCACAGCAGCCGCCGCAAGTGGCTGGCGGGTGCCAGTGCATGGATGGCCGGTCAGTTCAGCGGACATGCCGCCCCGGCCCCCTCAAAGGGCTTGGTTTTTGCGGTGCGGAAGGCAGGGCGGTTGATTTATGTTGGCGGAGGACTGCACCGGTTGGATCGCGGCCAGCTCCCGATGCCCTGGCCCTATGAAATGGCTTTCCGGGCCTCCGTGGCGGTTTATTTTGAAGTGGACCCCAGAGAGCAGTCATCCAGATCAGCAGAGCGCCGGTTTGCCCAGGCCGGGACGCTGCCCTCCGGCACCCGCTTGCAGGATATGGTCCCCCCAGCCACATGGAAGTTGCTGACCATGCATTGCGATTCCCGGGGCTTTGATGTGGAGGACTTCCAGAATGACTCACCCTGGCTGGCCAGCCAGCGCCTAGTGGAGGAAGAGTATACTAGGCTGGGTATCGAAAGCCGTTTTGGTATGGAGAGCTATTTTGGCTACCGGGCAAAACTCGCGCGCAAACGCGTGAGAGGGCTGGACACTGCGGAACAAGTCATCGACGCCGTCTGCGGTGGCGGAATGGAAGCGCACCTCGCCTCCTTTGCAGAAACCCTGCGCTCCCTTCCTTCACTGCAGGGAGACTATACTAAGCTCATCTCCGCTTGGCGGACCGGTGATGAGCCGGCCCTCCTCAAAGTGATGCGGCCCTCTGGCACATCCGACCCCGATTGGCAGCGGATGGTGGCGGCCAGAAACGCTCGTTGGCTTCCGGGCATACTCAGGACGTTAGGGGC
>JAYVJI010000284.1:0-3802 GCA_043769435.1 Verrucomicrobiota bacterium | reverse complement strand
CTTGGTGGTGTTGTCCGGCAGCCGCACCAGCAAAGCTGCCGGGGCGAGGGCCGTGTTGCATTGACCCCAGTGCGCGAGAAACTCGTTCATGGTGGGGATATAGGAGGCATTGCCGGAGATGGCCATAGTGATAGGACTTTCTTGGTTAGCTGTTCATTTTTCCCGGCTGCTCGACGTGCCTGCAAAACAACTCACAGGCACTGGGAATGGCCGGCTATGAATTAGTAAATCGGAAAGGACGGAAAAAACTTTAGCATCAGTTAAAAAAGGAATGCACGGCCGACTGGCTCCAGTTTTAATCTGGGCACAAACACTGGTCTGAGAGCACGCGCGCTACGCGTTCTGGCCCGCGCCTTGCGGGAGTCACCGCCGTCGAAACACCGCCATTGTTTGTGGAGTCCGCCTGAATTCTTTCACCATTCGGAACAGGGGATTCAGTTCTTTCGCCCTTCGCAGATATCTGGCCCGGCTGAAATAATCGTGAAAAAACAGCCAGGCACCCGGCTTCATCACGGCGCTCGCCTGCAAAGCACAATCCACACGGGACCGCCCGTCAATCAGCACGGCATCAAATTCCAAACCTTTCAGCGCGCCAGCTTTCACGTAGTCGGCATATTGACCGGTCTGGGCGGCACTAAAAGCATCTTGCGGAGGCCAGGCGGGCGGAACGTATTGGAGAAAAACATTTTTCCCCTGCGCCTCCGCGCGCATCCGACGAAACCAGCCCGCATCGTGTTCGATGGCGTGCCATGCGGCCACCAGTCCGCCAAAACAAACCGTGCTGCCCCCGCAGCCGTATTCCAGCACCGTCATTTGAGGGGTGAGCACGCTTTTGATGAAGGCAACTTCCTGCGCGTGCATCCAAGGGCCGCGATTCGGAATCCCGCCGTTGGGATGGGTCGTCTCCCACACTTCCTCCACGTTCCTGAGCAGATGCCGGTTGGTGGTTTGCACTCCAGTGGCGTCGTAAAGGGAATAACGGGTGTGCGTTTGATCCGACATCGCCACGCGTTGCCAGGCCAGGTTCGGCCAGGCCACGTAGGTGGGAATTTCTCGCATCAAGGAAGCCAGATGCCGGTCACTCGCCGTGTGCGGCCAGATGCGCGCATCTTCCCGCCCGTGGCTCAAAGTGTAGAGAATCCGCTCAAACCACTCGCCGCGTATGCCGACCGCGTGGTTGTCCACGGCGGCAAAAGTTCGCACCAGACCCGGCACGACTGGTTCCGGTCGCGCAAGGTGCTGGCAGCCCAGCAATAAAATCCCCCAATCAGCGGGCAGCGTCAAAGATTCCACTCTTCGCCGCCACTCGGGATGCAACACCACGTCATCTTCAAAAAAGAAAACTCCCTTGGCTTTTTGCCGGGCCGCGTTTCGGACAATCAACCGCTTGGTCAGGCTCAACGCATACCGGCTCGCCCAGGCGTAGCCGTGCGTGCGGCGCACTTTTTGCCCGTCCACAGCGGGCCAACGATGCACGGTGAGACCCGCGCGGGCAAATTCATCGCACGCCTTGGACCAGCGATCCGGACGCCGATCCAAGTTGATGCACACTCGCAGCGGGAATGTTTCCTCAAAATCCATGCAGATTATTTAAGATTTGCTGCGCGTGACGGTCTTCATGCGCGATCCATCAAGTCCGGCAGTCTTTGGCCTGCCAGGAGCCGTCAAGGCTCCACGTTTCGTGGCAACGTAAAGATGGCGATGTGCGAAGTCGCCCGCTCGGTGCTTTCCGCCGGGGCTGAAATCGGCACGACAAACATCACCTTGCGTTGCGCGCGATGAAGTTCGTTGCACGCCCCCGCCATCGCGTCCAGTTGCGCCGGCACTTGCGTGACCATCCACGGCGCTTCCACCTTCTCAATTTTTCGCGGTTTCATTTTCATGCCTCATCTCCTGCAACTTCAACTTGGCCTCGTTCGCGTTCGTGGCCGTGATTTCCAATACTTGAAAGCCGCCGCCCTGCAGCAAGTCCGGCGTAAGTCCCTCATGCCAGAGCGTGACGATTCCTTTCGGGATTTGCCGGGCTTCACCATGCAAGGTCTGCACGATTTCCCACACCCCTTCCGCCAGCTTCCGCCGGTCCGTGGTCGAGGAGAAAAGCTTTCGCAGCCCGTTGTCCACGCCGGTCACGTCATCACGCCAGTAGCCGGTGTGCCAGCCTTCATCCCGCAGTACTTCCATCACCGCCCGGGATGAGCGCAGCAGCACGGCCTGGACTTTCTCGCCGCTCGCCGGCTGGGGCTTGGACAAGTGAATATCCGCAGGCAACTGCTTCAATGCTTCCTCCACCGTTTCCGCCACCACTTCCAGCACCACGCCCTTGACCAGCGGACGCACCATCTCTGCCGTGATGTCCGGGTGCCAAAGCGTGCAGATGGCCGGTTCCGTCATGGACAGCACCTCCCACTGAATCATCTCAATCCACTTCTTCAGCCGGTTCACCCGCTGGGCCGCGTCCAGTTCTGCATCCTTGAAAATATCCCGCAAACCATTGTCCACGCCGGTGGAGGCGTCCCGGTTAAATCCCGCGTGCCAGCCGTGACCGCGCAAAGTGTCCATCACCGCCCGAGGCGCGCGCAAAACAATGACCGGCTCCAGCCCGGTGGGACTGCGCCAGAATTTCGGCGGATTGCTTCCGCCCGAAATGTCACTGCTGCCCTCCGATTGCCCGACGAGAAAAGGTTCCGGCGCGTAAGTGTTGAACTTGGCCGTGCAGGGACCCATCACCCAGTCGCAATGCACCGCCGCGTTCGCCCAGACACGGTAGAGCGCCTTCATGATTTCACCGCCGCGCAGCGCGTAGCAATGCGTCCGCTGGATTCCACCGCCCGCCCCGGCGCGCACCACGCCCGGAGCCACGGGAAACGCGGTGGAATTCACATGCTGCCCGCCCAGCATCAGGCATTGCCAGTCCTCCGGCACATTTTTGAGAAAGGTGGTCACCCGTTCCGCAAAGTCGGGCATGAAGATCGCGTCATCCTCCAATACGAGAATGGAATCCACGTCATCTTGAATTGCCCGTTCTAGCAAGCTCAGGTGCGAGCGCATGCAGCCGTAGCTGCCCCCGCCTGTTTGCCAGAACTTGGGCACGCCCACCTTGTTGCCCTCAATGGCACTGAACACCTGCGGACGCTGGAAAGGCCACTGTGTTTTCTCAACTTCCTTCCAAAACTGTGCCAGACGGTCAGGCCGTCGCTTGAGGTTGATGATCCAGGTTTGGTCGAAATACCCCGAGAGCACTTCAGAACCGTTCAGGGCAGGAAGGAGCATTGGGGCAGATGAGCTTTCGTTTTTCATTTGCAGATCGAACAAACGGATAAATTGCACACAGGATGACTTTTGCTGCGGGGAGAGCGTGAAAAATTACTGCCCATTTTTGAGTTCAAAGATTACTTCGTCTTCTTTAAGAGTTTCCGACGATTGATCTTCCCAATAAATGATGGTTCGCATCCCGTGGAAATGCTTATGCATTTCTCCGGCCAGCCCTTGGAGGCCGCTCAGCACCTCGTGCCACCAAGGATCAGTCGTGTAGCCGAACCAAAGTGGGGTGGCGATCCATACAACATCCACCCCGTCCTCCCCATTGGCGATCGTAAAGTAAAGGGAGACGTGCTTGTCACCTCGCGGGCTGGTTCCATACACTATTTTACTTAAGTAACAAAATTCTATCGCTTCCCCCGGCGCAATGGTTCGGTCGTAGTCCGGCCAGTCTATGAAGCCTGGGCTTGTTTTGTAAGGCCTGATGTGGTAAGCTTTGGAAATGATCGCGTCAGGATGTTTGGCGTCATGATGAAAGCCAAAC
>JAYVJI010000283.1:0-3401 GCA_043769435.1 Verrucomicrobiota bacterium | reverse complement strand
GCAGCAGAGGGTTCGATGTATAGCGTCCGGGGAGGCAATGTCTGGGTGATGAGGATTTCCGGATCGGGGCCTTTGTCCATTCCGAGTTGAGCGTCTATCCAGCCCGCATAGCCCAGAGCCTCGACGGCTTCGATGCTGTCAGGATCCCAGGGAGCGACCCCGTCAGTGTCATGGCGGGCACCGAATGTGGCTTGTTGCAGAAACCGGACGATGGCATTCTTGCGCTGCACCGGATCCGCAGGGAGCGTTAGTTCGGCAGGGGCCGGATTGGCAGGGGGAGTGAAGAATTGTGCGCCGATCACAGGCTGGAAGAATCCTTTGATTTCTCCATTGGGGTAAGCAACGGTGTGAAGATTGACATAGCTGGTGCCGCCCTCAACGGCTGCCAGCACGTCGGCTAGGGAGTGAAGGCCGGTTGCGGTGATGTTCCAGTGATAGACTTCACTGGGATCGAGTCCATCTCCGCCGGGAAGGAGGCGATCCGGGTCGGCATCATCAATGTCAAATATGATCGCGCCTGCAGGGCCTGGATTACTGCGGGAGTCATGGATGTGACTGTTGGTGACGGTCCCGGTCAAGTTGCCGAAGTTAATGGTGAGGTCTGCGGCAGTGCGGGCAGCATTCACCCGGAGTATGGCGCTGCCTGTGCCGAGGGAATTGGCCCCGTTTTGCGGTGTTAGACTTGCTGCGTAGAGGAATCCTCCGTCAACCACTGCGGCAGGGGGAGTATAGGGTGAGAGGGCATATCCCGGGATGGTCTCCGGCATGGTGTCGCCGGGTTTTTTCCAGCCGATGGCTAGGTGGTCGCTGCCGGTAGACTCTCTGCGGACCGCTTCGACGTAGTATTTCCCCCCTGCTGCCAGCTTCATTTGATAAGACTGCTGGCTGGGAAGAGTGCTCCATGATCCCGGGGGCACAGGGCCGTTGATGACCCATGCGCGTTTCAGGCGGTGGGCAGGTTCTTCATTGGACGAAATCCAAAGCTCGACATTCTCATCCGCAGTGGCGTAAAAGGTATATAGACCTGATACCGGCGGGGTAATGTAACCGCGAATGCGATCTCCAAAGTTTTCCCCCGCATCGGCAGGTGCGGCCATGCTGGTCAGGTTAGTGGTGGACGTGGGGGCGGTCCATACGGGCACCGATGCTGCACCAGCGCCGGATAGACTGGTCCAAACTTCCCGGGTGATATTGCCGGCCGTGCCGATGATGACAATGGTTAGGTTTTTGGCATCGGCCCCTGCGCTGTTGGCTGCGACAATGGTTGAGAAATAGACTCCGGCGGGTGCCGAAACGGTACCTGTGATCGCCCCGGTGGCGCTCACGGAAAGTCCGGAGGGCAGGCCATCTGCGGCAAAGGTGGTCGGGGTATTGGAGGCCGTGATCTGGTAGGAAAACGGCGCGCTTGTCAGACCCAGTGTGATCAATGAGCCGGAGATGATCGGCACCTGACCGATGAAGCCTTCGCTCGTGAGGGAAGTGACAGGGATGGTCTCCTGAGGTTGGCTGGGGCTCGACCAGCGGACGTCTATGGAAGCATTGTTGGCGAGGTTAACTGAGTCACGGTAGTCCACCTGAATAAAGTAAGGCCGTCCGGCTTCCAGGATACGGGTGGTGACCTCAGCACTGGACAGGAAGTTGTTGCTGGAGGGGGTGGTGGCTGTGGCGGTGCCGCCCCACGTGTCTAGGCGCGCCGTCGTGGCTGAGGTTATAGGATTGATACTGCAAAACACCTTGAATCCGCGATCTCCGCTCGCGATGATCTGGTATACCTCTGTGAACCGGGGAATGACAAAACCGGACCAGCGAGCACCCCAGACATCATCGTCAGTGATAGCGGCGCCGGGCGTGCCGGTTCCTGTTCCCGGCGGTGTTCCTGCGGGCTTGCTCCAGTCGAAGCTGACGGTGGCATCGCGCCGGGTGAGCGCGAGTGTCAGCGGGTCCCAATTGGCCCCGGTGGTCGGGCCAAAGGTGTAAGTGCCATTGGAGGAGTTGTAATAATTTCCGATCAGGCCCTGACTGACGATGGTGACCGTGGCGGAGCTGGAGTTGCCCCGCGTGTAGCCGGGACCGGCATTCAATCCAAGTATGACAGTCTCTGCATTTTCTAGGATGTTGTCATTAATGGCGGTGATTGTGGCGGTGGCAGTGTTCACACCTGCCGCAAAGTAAATCTGGCCGGTGGCGCTGATGTTGTAATCATTTCCCTGCGTCGCGGTGCCGCTCAGCGTGTAGGGCACAGTCAGCGGAGCAAAGCCCCCGCGGCGCACAAACTTGAGCGTCGCAGCTTTTCCGTATTCTGTTGCCCATGAGTCCACGGCGTAAACATTAACGGTAGTAGCGGCTGCCAGTATCCCCTTCACCAGCTCCATGTCACTGCGCCCATCCCCGTCTGTGTCCCAGAGATACCGGTTGGTGCCGACTTGCAGTTCCTCCCAGTCCGTCACGCCATCCGCATCAGTATCCGTGTCCTTTACCTCCAGTCGCATAAACATCCGGCTGCCTGAAAACGGGCCTGAGGTATTCATGGTGCTGCCCGAGCCAGCCAGAGCGGTCCCTTCGTTTACCCACGCGGAGGCCAAGTCCGCAGCGGATTGCAATTGGTAGACCTTACCGTCAATGGACGGCCACGCTGCATTGACCGTCGCACCGGTATTCTGCACATTCGTGAAGTTCAGTACGCTGGCGGAACTGTTGGGGTTGGTTCCCGCTGCGGCTTCTGCTCCATTGGTCATACCGTCCTTGTCATTGTCCGCGGCGGCCGTTCCCGCCCCGGAATACAGCGCGTCATAGACATCGCTGATTTGATTTCCATTCTCGTCTATTCCCAGGAAACCCGGAGGGGTGCTCTGCCCGTATGCGGTCAGCACTGGTGCCAGGGGGATGAGTAATGCTAAAAATAGAGGGGTGCGGAAGCGGCTGGCTGATTTCATGACTTTGTCAGTGTAGAAAGTTTGATCTGTGGGGAAGGACTGGAAGGAACTCGGTTGGGTTACAAAAAATTGCGGGGGAAAATCTGTCCGGATGATGGCCCCGTGGCAGATCTCTCTTCCCGAAAAGTATCTGCTCTCGTCAGGTATTACCATTTTTGCCTGAATCTGGCAAGGCATCTTTTCGCTTTTTCGACATTGTCCAGATTGCACCGCTTTTACTCAGCCGGAAATTTGGGTGTGATCGGTGAGTGATGTTATATTATAGGCAGAAGGACCACCCCGCGTGCCGTCCTCAATGAGCGTTCCAATGACTCTAGAGCGTGGGATCGGTGGATGTCAGAGTTTTGCGGCCACCACCGGTCTTGCGCATACGTCCTACAGGTGGAATCTTCCCATTTTGGATTTCGTGAATTCCATTAATTCCATTGACGATTGATTTACGAGACATTCCGCAAGCACGCTGCACTT
>JAYVJI010000282.1:0-2857 GCA_043769435.1 Verrucomicrobiota bacterium | reverse complement strand
GTATTCTCCCGGGCGAATCCATAACCCGCGCCGGAGGGAGAGGGAATCTCGGTGAGAGTGCCGTCCTTGTAGTAAACGGGCACCCAATGCCCCAGGTTGATATCTCCCCCTGCCTTTTTGAAACGCGCCCCCACCGCCACCCCGGCATCATTGATATCGTAGAAAACGGCGGTCTCGCCAGCCGGAATGACCGTGACCACCCCGTCCTTGAAAATCGCACCAGCTTTTTTATACACCCGCCGGGAGGTGAAATCTACCCCGTTGATCATCAACGTTTCTTCGTAAAGTTCCGTGGTATTGCTAAGCTGGAGCAGAACCTGCTGCTGTGAATTGATGGCGACGAATTCGACCGCGTCATAGCCTCCCGGATATTCAACCGTGGTCTGCTGGTTGGTGAAGTTTCTCAGGAGATCGGCTCCATCCTGGATAGTAACCCGGATTCGCTTCATGGCGGGAGTGCCTGTGGTCGTACCGAACGCCTGACCGATCCCGCCGCCGCTGTTCAGGCCGCCGCCCAAATAGGTGTTGTAGTGGATGCCCGGAAAGTAGTCCTGCGCGGCAACGCCCGAGGCAAAAACTGCGCTGGCGCCGAAAATGGAGAGCATCAACCGGCCAGCCAGCATTTGCCGCTTATATCTCCGGTAGATTTGATTGACTAACATAAATACAATGTTCCGGCTGCTAAAAAGGGCGGTTATGAAAACTTTCATGGGGTCGGGATGATAGGATGGTTAGCTCCTTTTGTGGGGTCAGGGCTTGGTGGCGGTGGGGTCGGCCCGTAGTTGTCCGAAGCCTCTGGTGCCGGAAGAGGGGGATGGATCGAGGAAGCGCAGTCGCCGGACTCCGCTGGCCTCGGATAACACGCTGCGGGTGCCTGCGCGGAAGACGGCGAGGTCATGGCTGAGGAATCCGCCCACTTTGAGCAAGTTATCCATGGCGGGCTTCACGCTGACTTCCAGGGCGACTGAGCTGGTTGCTCCATTGGTAACCCGCTTGATGGTGAGGTCTCCCCCAGCATCCTGGACGGCGGGATTCGTGCCGAGCCATAGCTCAAAAACATTAGCGAGGCCGTCCTTGTCTGGATCCGCCGAAAATCCCACCACTGCAGGATCGCTCTGTCCTGCGAAGGGGCCTCCGGGACCGGTGAGGAGGGTGAAGACGCAGGAGGCATTGTTGACCGGGAGGCCCGTTACCGAGACGCTGACGGTGGTGCGGTTAAATAGAGTGCCATCGCTGGCGGTGACGGTCAGGCTGTAGAGCGACTGCCCGGCAGCGGGGAGCGGGCCGCTCACGGTGATGGCCCCTGTGCTGGAGTTTATGGCAAAAGGGCTGCCCGCCGCGAGGCTATATTGCACCGTCCCGGCTTCTGGATCCACGGCGGTGACGGTGCCTACGGCGGCTCCGGGGGCCGAAGCGGCGGGGATGGTGAAGCCGTAGGGCGTGCCGGTGAACTCCGGGCCGAATTGTGGTTCGGATAGCGAGACTGTGCTACGGATCGCTTGGTCCACTGGATTTTGAACCACCATCCGGGAGTAAGTGAAGCGGAAGCTGGCGTTCCCTTTTTTCGCCACGATGCGTCCCCCGGGGACGACGTTACTGAATTCGAAGACATATCCGCCACCTAAAAACGGCGCAAAAAAGCCAGGTAATACGTCTGGAAACTTGTCCGGGGCGGACCTCATGATTTCCACGATCCCGCCTACCGGAAAGGTGGTGGAATTCCCCCGGTAATCGATGACCAGCTCTGGCCCGCCATTGATCGGGCCACCTTCGTAACTAGGATTGAACTCGTCATATGAGGTCAACGAGTCCACTTGCATTTCCAATCTGGCACCGGAGTGGAGTATGACGCTTCCCGAAAAAAAGTTTGTCCCCACAGAGCCGATGGAGTCCCCCCCGGGCTTGAGCGTAGGTCGGGCCAAGGCGGATCCGGGTTTAAGCTCCAAGGTAGATCGGACAATGTCTGCTATGGCATGAACTTCTCCATCTTCAATCAACACATCAGGAGTTCCGCGCCTTTCATAGGTGATGAGAGGAATAGGGCCAAGGTCGCCCACCAGCTTCAAGACTCCTGAGGTTTGCAAAATGCCCGCGATCAAGGGCTCGGTATTCTGCGGCCCGGCGCGGAGTGGAGTAAAATAGAGTTCGAGAACACCCTCATTCCGGATTCGGCGGACGCCTGACGGTAGCTCTGGGTCGAGCGGGCTAGTGGGCAGGCGCAACGTGTGGCTTGGACGATTGACGAGCGTGCCCGTGCCCAGGATACGGGCTTCGCCACCGGAAAGCTCCAGTGATCCCGGACCGGAGAGAATCACCTCATCCCCCGGAGCTACGCCGGGCAGTTGCAACCGGCCAGTCGAGGTGATTTTGATCGTTCCCTCATTCTGAATGGCCCCTTCCACCGTCAGCTTGCGCCCGGTCGGAAAAGTAAAAGCGGCGCGGTTCGTCAGGTTCCGGAGCGTCAGATCCTGGAGGAGGACGGGAGCATTGTCGGCGGGGTTATCATTAGCATCCAGCACGTCAATCACGCCTCCGGTCAGGCTGTTGAAATTGAACTCGACGGTCCCGATGCCCGCATCCGGCACGAGGATTTTGCCGCCGTTGGTCTGGCTAATCGATGGGCCGGTGAGGCGCACTACCCCGGTGTTGCTGGCAGTGACCGTCCCCCCGTCGTTCACTAAGGTCGCTAGAGGATCAAGGTTCAGCGTAGCCCCGGTCGCATTGCCGAGGATCAGGCCGCGGTTGATGATATTGGCGCTCAGTCCCCCGATCCGGCCCCAGCCTTCGATGGTATGGCTGCTGTCCTGGATGAAAGTCTGGCCCGTGGCCGCCGTGACCGCGTGGGCGCTGCCGGAGA
>JAYVJI010000281.1:0-1563 GCA_043769435.1 Verrucomicrobiota bacterium | reverse complement strand
GTTTGGGAAAAAGTGAGTAGCCGAGACTGTTATCAAAATACAGCGGCAGGATAGGGTGGGCCATGTAAACCGCCTGGCTCATATAAACCTTGAAGTTATCAAATGTGGTGGCGTCCACTTTTTCAAAGCCCATCGGCATCATGTCAAAAACTCCGGCGCACCAGTCGCCCATCACCGCGGTGTCATAACCGGCTTCTTTCAATATGGTGGCCAGCGACGGAGTATCCTTCAGCACCTTATCCACCTGCTGGCGATTGGGAAACATGTGCTGGAGGCCGGTGGTGTGGGGGTATTGTCCGGCCATCATGCTGGTCATGCTTTCTACGGTGCTGGCGATGGGGGTGAAGCATTTTTTGAAATTCACGGACTTGGCCGCGAGCGCATCAATGGCCGGGGAAGTCGGACGGTTGTAGCCATTCACCCCGAGCCGGTCCGCCCGGAGGGAATCGCTGGCCAGGATCAGAATATTCGGGCGAACGTCCTCGCGGGCGTGGTCCTCACTGATCCGGTTTTTCCATGCGGGAATGCCCCATGCCGTGAGTCCGAGGAAGGAGATGGAACTCACCGCTGCCAACCCAGTCCAGACTGGTCCAGCTGTGGGTTTGATCCTGCGGATGAATCCATTGACGTAGTGAAAGCTGACAACGGCGGCCAGAGCCCACGGCAACCAGTTCAGCACGGGTGGCATCAGCGTCTCCCGCACGTAGACCGGCATGAAGTTCCGGATAGTGAAATACCAGTGGTCATCGGCAAGTCCGGCGACCAGCCAGGGGCGGGTGTGCAGGGTGCGGAAGGTGAAGAGCCCGGTGATGACTAGGCAGACCGCCATGGTCCTCCAGATGATGGCCCAGCGCGTGCTCCATCCCTTGCGGCGAGCCCGATCCTTCAGGAGCCAGCGGATGAAGGGCAGCACCGTCAAGCCCATGATGAGCACCGTGGGGATGTAGGCCATGGCGAGAACTTGCAGATTATTCCACGCGATGTAAGCCCAGTATTTCTGCATGGCGAGGTCGCGGAATTTTTCCGGCATTTCCCCGCTGTTCATGCTCAGAGCGATGACCCCGATAATGAATGTAACGAGATGCCATGCGAGCACTGAAGCAAAGACCCAGCGCGCAATGGACACGGGTCTATGAGGAACAAGGGTTGGTTGAGGAAGAGGCATACGAAGGAACAGCTCAATCATGGCCGGTGGGAATGCAAGCGCTGGCATTTTGCGCCGCCGGCCCCTCGGGAGAGCCTGCCATGGAGCTGAGTTTGCGAAGTCCGCAGCCTTTGGCTTGCAGTGGCGTAGAATGCATCGTTGGAGGTGGACCATGACTTTTCCTGTCTTCCTCGCCCTGCGCTATCTGAAGCCCAAGCGATCCGCCTTGTCCATCATCACGCTTATTTCCATCACCGGCGTCGGGCTGGGTGTGGCCGTCCTGCTGGTAGTGATCGGGGTGATGACTGGTTTTGACCGCCGTATTAAAGAGGAATTTCTCAAGGTGGAGCCACCCATAGCAATCCTCGACGAAAGCCAGAACGCAGCGGATCCGGTGCTCAACATGGCAGGGAAAGATG
>JAYVJI010000280.1:0-2518 GCA_043769435.1 Verrucomicrobiota bacterium | reverse complement strand
GCGTTGTCCGTCCAGTTCGCGCCGTTGTTGAACTCTGTGATCCAGATGGGCCGCTGCGCGACATCGTAGATGGTCTTGAGAAAACTGGAGAGGTTGTTGGCCGCAGTGGTCGGGTCGTTGCTCGCCAGGCTGCGGTAGTAATGAATGGGCACGTAGTCCACCCGCACGCCCGCGGCATTCGCCTGGTTGATGAAGTCGGTGATCCAGCCGGTGCCGCCATCGGTAACAGCGGGCGCGCCCACGCGCAGTCCGGTACCCGCGAGTTCGTCATAGCGCGCGACCGCATCGGAAACCGAACCCTGCGGCGTCAGATTCTGCCAGGCATCCTCCACTGAATTGTCCGGCTCATTGAAGCCCGAGAGATGAGTCACCCCGCGGGTCTTCCAGTTCTGATTGGTGCCGGGCCAATACGGCTGCTGCTTGATGGCCACATACTCCCAGTCGAGCGTGGAGTTGCGACTGATGTCCCAGTTGTAATGCCAGTTCGCCTGCAAGTCCGCAGGCGAGACATCGCACGAGCCTTTCTTGCTCACCCAGCGCCACGGGAAGACGCGGACAAAGCGGATCGTGTTATCGAGCGCCGCGGGCAGGCGGCTGATTTCAAGATCGCCGTCCTGGGCCACATAACACCGGCTGTTGTCCACGCCATTGTCCGAGGTGGCGAAGGTCGCCATGTAGCCGCGCTTCAACTTCAAAGAACTGATCCGCGCCGCCCATGTGCCCAGCGCGGCGGAGTTGTAGGCGGTGTATTGATTCAGCTTCGCCGGCGCGCCGCGAAAGTAGCGGTCATCGAAAACCTCCAGCGGCTGAAACGACGGCGCGTGCGGCAGGACCACGGCACCGCTACCGAACTGCACGACGCGCACATTCCCGTCCAGCACCGCCGCCGCGCCGCTCACTCTGAGACGGCTGAGAAAAGTATCCCGCACCTCCGACGGCACGAAGCCGGTGAAGATCACCCACGCATCCGGCGAGTTGAGATGCACGGTGCAGCCGGGCAGCGGATCGGTGGGGGCCGTGAGGCGCAGTTCCGCACGGCCGGTCATCGTCACCGTCGTATCCGTGAGCGCGGCCAGAGTCCGGATGTCATTGGCGAAATTCAGCGTCTGTCCGTCCGCGTTGGGGGGCAGCAAAAGCAGGACGGCACAAAGCCAGTGAACCGTGGAGGGCGACATGGGAAGCAATGATCAGAAGGAGTGGGAGAGCTTGGCGATGAAGCCGGCATTGGCAAGGCGATCGCCGACTCACGCGGGACGGACATTCCAGAGAGCGGTCTGCCGCATTCTGCGCGGCCCTCCTCTATAACGCGGAAACCGGCAATTGATTTCCCCGGCGTCCCCGGCAGGATGCGCCCGAAGTTTTCCCAATCCAGACACCCCCATCCGCCATGACCCGCCGACTGCTTCTCCTTCTGCTCGCTCTCGTTCCGCTCCTCCCTTCCTGCTCCACCACCGGCGGAGGCGAGATTTCGGACAACGGCCCGCAAGTCCAGGCGCGCAATGCGGCGATCCTCGCGGAGCCGCGCGGCGAGTGGTTCATCGGCCGCCGCTATTTCACCAACAAGGTCCGCTACTGGGGATACCTCAGAAGGCCTGGTCAGCTATGGGATGACGCCAGGCTCGTCGTGTTCGATGAAAACCGCGGCATCCGCACTCCCGACCGTCTGCCCGAGAGGCCCGCCGGTGGAGGCCTGGCACACGGCTATGATCACAACGTGGAATACCGCATCTGGGGCAGCTACACCGGCCAGGTCTGCTACGATCCCAACAGTGACCGCGAACTTCCGCTGTTCTCCGCCACCCGTTTCGAACCAGTGAACAAAACTCCTGGATTCCTCTGGAGCCCCAAGGAGCGCTACAATCCAAACTACATTCCCGCCCGCGAAGCCAAGTATCAGACACCGGCCAGAATGTGACGTGGCGAATGGAAAGGGGCTGCAAAAATCATCGGGCCTGGTGTCCTTATTGTGGCCATGAGCGGTCGAGCGCCGTCATGGCAAACTGGTTTATCTCCACGATTGAGGTTGCCCGGCATTTTTGACTGCACTCTGCCTGAAAGGATTTCGGCCAGTCAGAAATGATGAAATGCAGTCTGGCGAGCTTCGAACGGGACGAATGAGTGGGAATTTACTGCTCGCGTGAGGATTTTTCCTCTCCAAACTGCGGTGGAATTTCCCCTGCCGATGCTTTCTAAGTCTCCTCCGTCCAAACCTGTCATCTGCCTCTTTGATGTCCTCACGGGACGGCACGCCGTTATCGAACGCACCCCCTACATCGTTGGCTCCGGTGAAGGCTGCGATTGGAGAATCGAGGACCGGAGTATCCCCGCCGAGTGGTTTCAAATCCAAAGGAAAGGTGGAGATCACTACGTGGCAGCAGGCAATTACGCAGGCGCAATCCTCTTCAATGATGATGCTTCATGCACTTTGACGGGCGTTGAACATGGCAAGGACCACACTCTGTGCCTTGGCGGGCAGTTTCTGGTGCTGCGAAGAACCAAGCAGCCGGTTGGTTGGCTG
>JAYVJI010000279.1:0-5461 GCA_043769435.1 Verrucomicrobiota bacterium | reverse complement strand
GCCTATCAATCCTCCAGCTATATCACATCGCTCTTTGGCCGCAATGCGCAGCTGGCAGAGGAATTCGGAGCAGATAAATCCCGGATGGAGATCATCCCCAACGGCATAGAATCCGCTGATTTTTATCCGCTGCGGGGAAAGCACAAGGCATTGCTCCGCAACAACCCCGGGCGCATGAACATAGGATTTCTCGGACGCGTCGTCCCTATCAAGGATGTCAAAACTCTGCTCAAGTGCGCCCGCATTGTAGTAACGAGGCTGCCGGAGGCGCAGTTCCTCATCGCCGGTCCCACAGACGAAGATCCGGCGTATGCGGCAGAATGCATGGCCCTGGCGGAGCAACTGCGGCTGGGAGGCAACGTCAGCTTTCCCGGTCCGCAGCAGCGGGATGAATTCCTGCCCACGCTGGACATCATGCTGCTGACCTCAGTCAGTGAAGGCCTGCCCTTTGTCATCTTGGAAAGCTTCGCCGCGGACATCCCCTGCGTGAGCACCGACGTGGGAGCCTGCCGGGAACTCATCGAAGGCCGCCCCGGCGAGCAGCCAGCCTTCGGCCCAGCCGGGATCATCGCCCCGGTCGGAAATGCCGAGGCCTTGGCGGAGGCCCTGGTGACCATGCTGACTGATCCAGCCCTGATCGAACGGATGGGCCTAGCTGGCCGGGCGCGCTCAGAGGCACACTACAGCCAGGAGTCCGTGGTGTCCCGCTACCGCAGCCTTTACCAGTGTCAGCCTAAAGATTTTGCCCGCTCCGGGCGTCCCACCACCCGGCAGTTGAATGCCGCCTACGAGGCCGCAGGACAGGCCTCCTCCACCGGAGCGCGCGAGGCCCGCGCCCGCCACTTCTAACATCTCTCCACCATGGCAGGCATCGGCTTTGAACTCCGCCGCATCTCGCGGCATGAAACCATAGAGGGCATCTTCCGCAGCTACACGTATGCGGGGATCATCAGCAGCGGACCCTGGATCGTCTCCATGTTCTCGCTGATTATTCTCATCGTTTTTCTCCGCCCGTTGCTGGGTGAATCAGACCTGAATCTCTTCAGTGCGACGGTCACCCACGCATACGCTTTTTCACTCATCATCGTGGGCCCCCTGCAACTGGTGCTGACGCGCCACGCTGCGGATCGGTTTTTCGCCAAGTCCCGGGAAAGCATCTTCCCATCCTGCTACGGAGCGCTCACCCTGACAGCTGTGCTCAGTGCCCTCGCGGGAGGGTTTTTCTTTCTGCGCATGGTGCCCGCGCCGCTGCTCTATCAAATCAGTGCCACCGCTCTCATGGTGCTGGTGAGCTGCATTTTTATCGTTTCCAACTATCTCAGCGCACTGCGGGACTATAAGTCTGTCGTTGCTAGCTTCGCTGTGGGATACGGTGCCTCCTGTTTGTTTGCCTGGAGCTGCGCACGCCACCTCGGGCCGGAGACTGCGGTGCTGGGTTTTGCCGCCGGCCACGCGGTGCTTTTCCTTTTACTCCTCAACTGCCTGCACCGGGAGTATGGCCCGCGCGAGGGCGCACGCGTCTCAGGCACATGGGAATTCCTGAGCTACTTCCGCCGCTTCCCAGCCCTCATGCTGACCGGCTTTTTCTACAGCATCGGCATCTGGGCGGACAAGCTCATGTTCTGGTGGTTCTCAGACAAGCACCAGCGCCTCGTGGATGACGGTTATATCTACGTAGCGCCGCAGTACGATGCCGCAGTTTACCTGAGCTTCCTCAGTATCGTGCCGGGTATGGCCGTTTTCTTTTTGAAACTTGAAACCGTTTTCGCTGAGCGCTACGCTGCTTTTTTTCAAACAATAGAGGAACGGGGCTCGCTGGCGGAGATCCGCGCAGCGAAACAACGCGTCATCGATTCCCTGCGCGACGGCCTTACGCAACTCTTCAAGGTGCAAGCATTTGTGACTGTTTTTCTGGTCGCGTTTGCCCGCCCCATCGCAGAGCTGGCCGGGATTGGCAGTATCCAGACCGGTATCTTCCAAATCACGCTTTTTGGAGCCTTTCTGCTAGTAGGCTTTCTCTCGATGCTAACAATATTGTTCTACTTTGATGACCAGAAGGGAGCCCTGATCGCCAGCGCCGCCTTCGCCGCTGCCAATGCCGGCCTGAGTATCCCCACCATCATGGCGCGGGAAGCATGGTACGGCTATGGTTTCGTCGTCGCTGCAGGACTGGGACTCCTCATTGTGGCAGCCCGGGTGAACTCACGCGTGCCCCGCATGGAGGCTATGGTCTTCCGCGGCTGAGCCACAGGTTCATCGCCGCCTCTACCGGCGCTGCCAGTACGCCAGGGGCCTGCACCATGATGGGTGTGGAATTATTCAGTGCCCGGGCATCCTCTATTTTGCCACAGCCTGCTGCATCGCCTCTCCCTTCAGTGGCAAAAAAGGCATCTGCTATTCCGGGCGACTAGTCACTGCTGCCCCGCCCGCGCCGGTTTCGGCTCCTGTCCTGCCAGCCGGGATTTCCCTTGCTAATGAAGGAATACAGGGGCAGGCAGCATTCAAATACAATCATGCCCAGTAAACCGAATTCTCCACGCCCCGCCGGCTCCCGTCCTGCTGGTGCCCGTCCCGCCGGCCCCGCGCGTCCGGGCGGCCCCCCACGTCCCGGCGGCCCGCCCCGCCCCGGCGGCCCGCCCCGTCCTGGTGGTCCGCCCCGTCCTGGTGGCGGACGGGGCCGCCCAGGTGGAAATCGTGGGCGCCGTGGGCCCATGGAAGCCCCGCGCCGTCCCATCGTTTCTGTCGACGAGCAAGATCCCGAGGGAGCCGTTGAGGTCGAGGGCACCATCGTTCAAGTGCTCGCCGGGACCATGTTCAGAGTGGAACTTACTAACAAACACGTCGTCCTCGCCCACATCAGCGGCAAGATGCGCAAGCGGTTTATCAAGCTGGTCATCGGAGACCGGGTCAAAATGGAAATGTCACCCTACGACACGACCAAAGGGCGGATTACATTCCGCATGTAGTCCCTTATTGACAAAATCGTGTATGGTCACACCAGCGATTTTTCTAACGGCAATCGCGAGTCGGTGATTTTCACTATTTAAAGTGGTCGAGTGTTAGGGTTCAACTCTTGGTTCCGGTGGTACCAGCTCCGTCGGTTTAGGGTCAGCTCATTGCCGTTCACTCGTCCACCGGTGCCCTCCTGGCGCGGGCTCTTCTTTTTGTGCCGACACACATGCTAGTGCTGTGTCGGATCTTGCTTTGCCTAGGCCGCTTGGAAGCTATGTGCCCGCACTCTGCCATGGATGAGGGGCATTCCCAGTGCACGTCAAATCTTGCGGCCGAATGTGCCCTCTAACTAATAATCAGTATGGCGGCAGCAAACGGCGGAACCCATGCAAAAGCACGACCGCAAGGAAAAAGACGTTCCGCGGCAGAATGGCGGGCCAAAACAGCCTCGGCACCGTTGTCGCCCCACTTTCCAAAGCAGCTGCAACATCCCGGAGATGCTGCACAGAGCGGGGCCAATCACAAATTCCGTTGAGCCACTCTGGAGGGATGCCCTGCTCACCTGTTTCAGCACCACAAATGCCGCCCGTGATAGCAGAGATTGTGTCTGTGTCGCCACCGCATTCGATCACGGAGCGCAGAGCGGGCTCGAATTGCCCACGATGCCGCAGCCACGCAAAAAGCGCTACGGCGACCGTATTAGGTGCGAATCCGCTCACGCCACGCTCGCAGCCGATTCGTGCCGCGTAGTCCGAGACCGTTACTTTCGCTGCCAAGGCAACCTTGAGGGCTGCAAAGCGAGTTTTCATTTCTTCACTTGTGACGAGTGCTTCCAAAACTGAAACGACCTCCTCGGTTGCGATAGCGTTCGCGGCTAACCCGGCGGCTTCTGCGACCAAAATAGCAGATTCTTCCGCTCGCGGATCCGTGTGGGTGACGCGACAAGCAGCCAGCGCCATCGCGTGGCGATTTCCGCTGTCATCTTTATAAGCAACGCCAACAACCGCGCTGCGCATGGCCGCACCATTGCCCGCAGATGCCACGCCTCCTCTGGCGGCGGGGAATTCAAGCCAGAGACGCACGATGGCTTTGGCCGTGCTGAGGCCAACGCCCGCTGGCAGCGCCACCAGCCACCAGCGCAGCCGCCGGGCAAAGGCACGCTGCATGGCTGCTGGATCCTGACGGTGCGAAATGATGGATGCTGCTAGCATGAGCGTGTGCTCCGTGTCATCACTAAACATTCCGCGCCCGAAGCAGAATCGATGCCGCACCGTTCCAAATGCCGCCACTCGTCGTCTTGGCACGCCCTCATACGGCAGACCCAGTGCATCGCCGACGGCGGTGCCCAATAGAGAGCCAAGCATGGAGTGATTAGAGGCAGTTTTCATAAGGCGAGTTGTTTTTGATACCGGGCACAATCCGCTATTTGTGCATTACACAAGAAGTTGACCTTTTGTTAAGTTATCAGTTATCCGAATTATACGAGATGGGCCTGATCATAAGTGTGGGTCATTTTCCACCGGGGACCAGCAAGTGCAACAAGATTGAGCACCGCATGATTTCGCTAATAAAATAATTCAAACCACGCCGCTCACCACCACCAACGCGAACACAATTCAGGTCTTCGAAAATACCGGCCCCGTCATCACCCCTCCTCCCTCTCCTGTTATTGGTCGCGTGATCGTCTCAGGGTGCATCCTCTGGGGTGACTACGTCAGCCGCAATGCCAATAACTATAGCGCCTACGCCTACAGTGATGAGTTAGGAGCAGCGGCTCCCTCCGTAGTCCAGGGCAGGCAACCGTTTGCTCTCACCCATTCCACCGTTTATATTGCTCCCACGGTTCCTCCTGCAATCTCTTCGTGACCCTATCCACCTTCACCGCCAACGAGGCCGCCCAGCAAAACAGTGGGAGTGGCGGCGCCCTCCACATAGAGAATGCCCCCCATGGCCACAGTTTCCGACTGTCTGATGTGGTATAACAAAGCAGCCACCGGCAAAAACATAGCGATTCCAGGCAGCAACCTAGAGGTGCTGTCCTGCAACACCGATGATGTGCCAGTGCCCCCTAGCACAGCCTCGTATCCAAACTTTTCAGAGCCCCCGGCGCTCGCCTACGACCTCCTCCACTACGCTGCCCGCCCCACCGGGGACTACAGCCACCCATCTCCCTCCAGCGGAGGCTATGACCTCGCTGGAGATGCACGCCCCTCCAGCGCTCCACCACACCCAGACCGCGGAGCAGACCAGTTCATTGATAGCGACAATGATGGCCTGCCAGACTGGTTCGAATTCCTCGCCATCAACTACAGCACTTCCGACAGCTACCAGACGCTCAACCAGGGCAGCGGAAATACAGATGCGGATGGCGGCGGCCGGTGACAGGTCCCTCGCGGGGGAATTGGCTGCCTATGCACGACCAGACCAAGATGATCTGAATCTGGACTCAGATGGCGATGGTATGTCCAACTGGCAGGAGTCGAACGGATTTAACCAGCTCAATGCACTT
>JAYVJI010000278.1:0-9712 GCA_043769435.1 Verrucomicrobiota bacterium | reverse complement strand
AAATGGCGGACAGAGTCGCGCCACTCCCAGTCGCTCCGCGCCATCCGCCTACTTCCCCCAGCTCTCCACCTCTCACCATAACCAAAATCCAACACTATGAAAACACCACTCGTCCTCACCACCCTCCTCGCCCTCACCGCCGCCGCCCGCGCCGCCCTCTCCATCCCCAGCGACGGCACCGACGGCATCTTCGCCCCCGCCACCAGCGTGGAAATAGACCTCAGCCAGGCCACCACCGGCGCCTGGGACGCCAGCAACGCCGCCACCCCCGGCAAAGGCCGCTACGACGCCAGCAAATGGGCCATCGTTTATAAGTTCAGCAGCGTCAACATCCCCGCCGGCGTCACCGTCACCTTCAAGAACCACCCCAGCTACGCCCCCGTCGTCTGGCTGGTCAGCGGGAGTGTAAACATCGCAGGGACGGTAAGTGTTGCGGGGAAACGTCCTGCAAACAACACAATTGGCCGTCTCCTGCCTGCTGAACCGGGGCCTGGCGGATTCCGGGGCGGAGCAACAGGACCTGCCGGTGAAGGCGCGGGCTTTGGTATTGGTGGCGGCATGAGTGGCGCGGATCAGGGGCTCTATTACACACGATATGGAAATCCGCAGATTCTGCCGCTCATTGGCGGCTCCGGAGGGAGCAGCACGTTTAACTGGGACAGGTATTCTGGGGGCGGCGGTGGTGCCATTTTGATCGGAGCGACAACATCAATAACGATCACTGGTATGATTGATGCGAACGGAGGGCTTGGACTGAACGGCAATTTTGGCCCACCTTGCGGAGCAGGAGGCGCAGTTAAGCTAATCGCAGAACAGGTTCTTGGATCAGGATCCATTCAAGCGCTAAACCCAGCCGATACGTCAGCCTACGGCCGCATCCGCATCGAAACCCCCAGCATGTCCCCCAGCCTCATCATCAACCCCAACACCGTCGCCGTCCCGCCCGCATCCCCGCCGCAGATATGGCCCGGAGCCACCGCCCCGACAGTGCGCGTGCTCTCCATAGACGGCGTGGCCGCCCCCGCGGACCCCACGGCCCGGCTCGACACCGCATCGGATGTGGCCCTCGCGAAGAACACCCCCGTGGACGTCATCATCCAGACCACCAACTTCCCCAGCAGCGGCGTGGTGCAGGTGCGCGATGTGAAGAAATACGGCGCCGCCACCTGGACGAACGCCACCCTCACCGGCACCGGCAACACCTTCGCCACCTCCAACTGGAAAGCCACCCTCACCTTCACCGGCGGCTTCACCACCCTCCAGGCCCGCGCCACCGTGCCGTGAAACACTGGGAGTGGCGGCATATTGCCGCCATTTATAAACAACGCCGCAGGCCACTTCCTATACGGGGCGTCCCTCGCGCGACCGGCTTCAAAGTGCGCTGCGCGGCAGTTTAAAAATGGCGGACAGAGTCGCGCCACTCCCAGTCGCTCCGCCCCCATCTATCAAGCTATAGCCCCAGCCGCCTCCAATCTCACGAACCCCACGCACACAGCCAAGCGGTCACATCCCCAGGCAGCCGGAGCGAAGTGCAACTTCGCGCTCCTCTCCCACACCAAACCAAACCCCGCCAAGCCGGAGGGCGAGTCACACTCTCGCCCTCCGGCCCAGACTATCCTTAACACACTATCCTCAATGAAAACAGCCTGCCTTCTTTTAGTACTCACCGTCGCGCCGCTTCTCGCCGCCGATAACTTCGCCTCCGCTACCACGCTCACCGGCATCAGTGCCTCATCCACGGAATCAAACCAAACCGCGACCGAAGAGTCCGGCGAGCCTGCCTACAGCAACAACAGCACTCACTACCGGTCGCTCTGGTGGAAATGGACCGCGCCCAGCCACGGAAGAGCCACGGTGGATCTCAACGGCAGCGCGCAATACCCCGTGACCTCCGGCTCCTCTATTTTTGGAAAGTATCTTGGCGTTAGGGTCGCGAGAAACAGCAGCCCCAATCAGGGCAATCTGGCTCTTGTACATGCCGCCGGTGGCCAAACGTTTTGGAATCCCTCCGTGCAGTTCCCCGCAGTGGCAGGCACCACGTATTATATTCACGTCACTTCCGAGGCGTCAGATGAGTACGGAAACATCCGGGCCAATGTCTTTCTCAATACGGCTTCCGACATCAACGACCTACCCATGCAAAACCCCGCTGGTTTTGGCAATGCTTTTGCCGACAGCCGCATGCTCACCGGATCGGCAGCCAGCTCTGTGGCCTACACGCAGTCCGCGACAGTGGAGACCGGCGAGCCGGACATTGGTTACTCTACCATGTGGTGGACATGGGTGGCCCCCGCACACGGACGAGTGACCATCTCCACTACCGGCAGCGACGGCTCATTTTGGGGCAAATACATCAACGTGCTGATGGGCGACACGCTGGGAGGACTGCGCGTGCTGACGCGCTTTGGAGGGCAAGCCGTCTACACACCCTCGCTCACGCTACCCGTCAGTGCCGGGCAGACTTATCGCATCGCCATCAGTTCCCACGGGGATGAAGGCGGCTCGGCAGTCGTGTCGCTCAATCTCGCGACCGACACCGACATCAACCAGCTCAACATCGGCGCGCCTGCCTCGGCGGCGAACGATCTCTTCGGAAACCGCATCACGCTGCCAGCCGCAGCGAATGCCAGTGCCATCGGCTACGGCGCCTATGCCACCGTCGAAGCGCTTGAGCCTGCGAATGCCGGCTACGGAACGCTCTGGTGGACCTACATCGCCCCCGCCGCAGGGACGGTCTCTCTTTCCACCGTGGGCAGCTCGACGAACTACGGCAAATCACTGACCGTGTGGACTGGCGGAGCGCTTCCATCGCTCACGCAAGTGGCCCGCACCGCGGGATCTACAAACTACACGCCTGCCGTCTCCTTCACCGCCGCTGCCGGGCAAACTTACCAGATTTCCGTGGGGGCCTTCACTTCCGGTAATACGCCGGGGCATGTCGTCCTCTCACTGGCAGGCCCGCCCGGCGCATTGGACCAGCCCGTGACCGGTCTGGTGATAGACAATGCAGTGCGCCTGCGCTGGCCCACGGTAAATGGAGCCTCTTATCGCTTAAAGTCGAGCAATGACCTCCGCACATGGACCAATCTGGGTGATGTGATCCTCGGCGACGGCAGTGTGAAAGAACTTTACCAGCCAGTGATTCGCACCGCCCAGTATTTTCGCATCTATCCTCAGTAAGGTCAGATTCCCGTCGCTCTCATGAAAGCCATCCTGCCCGTGCCTTACGCTTTCCCGCGCATTTGTTGATCCCCACCGCCCAATTACTTCACCACCAACTCCCGTTCTCCGTACCAATATGACTCCCCGCCCGCCGCTTCGTCTGCTCCTCGGTTTTGCCGCCCTCTCCAGCCACTGCACGTTCGCCTCGCCTCCAGTCATGGTCAGCGATATCGAACGCGCCGACTATCACCACACGTCGCAACCCCGCGGCTTCACTAAAGCGGGAGCGCTGGTGTATTTTTTCGCCTATGAAGGTGGCCCGAGTGACCAAACAGAAGGGGGCCTCTACAAGACAGATGGCACGGCGGCGGGCACCTCGCGGGTGGCGGTGCTGGAGGGCCTGTCAGATACCGCCCCCGCTCCGGTCGTCATTGGCTCTACGCTCTACTTTGTGCTGTATGGGACCCAGCTATGGCGAAGCAACGGCACGGCGGCGGGCACGCTGATGGTGCGGGATCTGGAGGAGGACTTCGGGGGAGCCGACATCCAGCATCTGATGGTGGCCGGCACGCGACTTTATTTCACTTGTAGTGACAGCACCCATGGCCGGGAGCTGTGGACCAGCACGGGCACTGCCGCCTCCACTGTGCTGGTGCGCGATCTCACGCCCGGTGCGGATTCATCGTTCTCTGTGCGCAATGAGTTTGGGAATGAAGGCTCCTTCAATGAGGGCACCTGGTCCACGGTGGGCACCCAACTGGTGTTCACGTTTGATAACGGGACTTCCGGCTCAGAAGTCTGGCGCTCCACCGGCACCAGCGCGGGCACGGTGCTGCTGAAAAACATCAATGCCAACGCGGGGGCAGGGAGCGATCCCAAATGGCTCACGGCATGGAACAGCGGGGTGTATTTCAGTGCCACGGATACCGCGGGCGACACCCGCTTTTGGAGCACGGACGGCACTGCTGCGGGCACGGTGGTGTTTGGGCCAGCCACGACGCCGTTTCTCCCCGCGGATGCCCTGGGGATGACGGGCATGGGATCCCTTCTCTATGTGTTTACCGGGGGAGAGCTTTGGAAGCTGAACACCGCGGGGGGCGCAGCTATGGTGGCCGGGTTTGACAACGCTCTGGGGGAGACGCCCCGGATGTGGCCGGTGAATGGAAAGCTCTACTGGTTCGCCAGGCCCAATGGAATGGGCGGTCTGTGGAGCACTGACGGGACAACGATCACGACTCTGTACGATCAGGATACACTACCCTTCGACCGTGTGGTGCTGAACAACCAATCCGAGTCCCTGGGCCGCAGCTATTTCGTGGGCCATGAACCAGGTGCTGAGCGCTGGACGCTGTGGCGCAGCAACGGCACCACGGGCGGCACCGGGCGGGTGGGCGGGCAAATCGCCTACGACGGCGATAGCTTCGCTTTCCAGCTCCCTCCGCCAGACTGTGCCAGCACCGGCTCGCTGCTCATCTTCCCCGGCCAATCCGTGGCGGATGAAACCCAGCCCTGGGCCGCCAACGTGGCCGCCGCGTCGCAGATCAAAGTAATCAACCCCGCGCCCCGGGCCAATAGTTCTGATCCCCGGGGCATCCAGCCTTACAGCAATGGCGTGCTCTTCTCCGCCTACACCGCTGCCAATGGCCGCGAGTATTGGAAGAGTGACGGCACGGAAACCGGCACCGCCATGATCGCCGATGTGAATGTCACGGCCAATCCGATGGACGATGACTTTGATCTTTTCTCCACCCGGGTGGTGGGGAATTCCTTCACCTTCCTTTCCCGGATAGCGCCGGGGGCTGTCGGGCAGCCGTGGATTTCCAATGGCACGGCTGGCGGCACGTTTTCTCTGGGCAGCCCGCCTGATCCCGGGTTAGGCGGCTTTTCCTACACGCCTCTGCTGGGCAGCCGTATCCTGCTGCTGGATGACTACGGCTTACTCTACGAAAAGCTGCCCGCGAGCGCCACGCCTGTGGAGATACCGCTGCCGGCGGCCATTGATAGCATCAGGGAGCTGGCCGTGGAGGGGCCGGGGGGAGGTTATCTCATAGGGCGAGGCGACGCGCTCGGATCCGAACTCATTCGCACCAACGGCACGACTGCCGGCACCAGTGTCATCAAGGACATCAATCCGGGTGGCGGAGATTCGGAGCCATCCGGTTTTGTGGCGCTGGGCAATAAGGTCTATTTCACCGCCGATGACGGGACCACGGGCCGGGAACCTTACGTCACCACCGGCACGGCGGCGGGCACGCTGCGGCTGAGGGACATCAACCCGGACGGAGACTCCGGGGCCTCAGATTTCAGGGCGGTGAGCGATAAGGTCTATTTCATCGCGGATGACGGGGCCACGGGGAGAGAACCTTACGTCACCAACGGCACGGCGGCGGGCACACTGCGGCTCAAGGACATCAATCCGGACGGAGATTCCGGGGCTTCTCATTTCATCGCAGTGGGGACCAAGGTCTATTTCATCGCCGATGATGGGGTCCACGGACGCGAACTCTTTGTGACCGACGGGACCACGGCAGGCACACAGATGGTGGCGGACATCAACCCGGAGGGGGACGGCCCGGGTAGTGGCCTGATCACGGATGTGGATGGCATTTTGGTGTTCGCTGCGGATGACAACGTGCATGGCACGGAACTCTGGAAGGCAGTGCCGGGGATAGGCGGGGCGCAGTTGATCAAAGACATCAATCCTCTCGACGGATCCTACCCGGAATTCGTGGGCGGAGTGGGCGGGATCCTGCTGATTAGCGTGTATGACGGCAGCAGCATGCAACTGTGGCGGACCGACGGCACCACCACAGGCACCACTATGCTCGCACCGGCAAATGCTAATACCAACAGAGCTGCTGCCCCTGTGTTCTTCAACGGGGCGCTCTACTTCAGCGCGGACGACGGCGTCCACGGATATGAACTCTGGCGCACCAACGGCACCGCCGCGGGCACCGCCATGTATGCCAATATCCAGCCCGACGCGGAAGCCATCTGGAGCACGGACGGTGACGCGGGATCATCGCCCCACTATTTTACAGTCACCTCAGATGGCTCCAAACTCTTCTTCAACGCGCACAGCGGAGCGCGCGGACAGGAACTCTACGTGCTCGCCAATGAGACCCCGCAGGCGGTGACCGACACGTTCGTCATCCGCAGGCCCGGCGTGGTGGAAAGCCTGGACGTATTGGCTAATGACTCTGACCCCGATGGCCCCCGGCCCACCATCGTGTCCATAGCAGCACTGGCAGTGGACGCCACTGCCACCACCGATGGCGTGCGCATCTATTACACCGCGGGCACCTCGCTGGGTGCGACGGGAGCCAACTCCTTCACCTACACCGTCCAGGATGCCGCCGGGGCCACGGCCACAACCACGGTCAGCCTCACCCCCGCGCCCTTCTTTCGCTGGCAGGGTCTGAACTTCGGAGCCGGGGCCGGGAATGCCGCGCTCGCCGGCGAGAACGCCGATCCCGACAAGGACGGCCTCGAAAACCTCGTGGAATACGCCTTCCAAAGTAATCCGAACACCTCCAACCGCCCCGCTCTGCCAACCACGACGCTCACAGGTTCCACCATGTCGCTGTTCTACACCGAGGCCGTCGCCAACTCCGACATCACCTATCAGCCTGAGTGGAGCGACAACCTGACGACGTGGCACATCACTGGGTTCACCGTGAGCCTCCTCAGCAACAATGGCACCCTCCGCTCCATGAGGGCAAGCCTCCCCGTCTCCGGCCCCACGGCCAGACGACTCATCCGCATCAAAGTCTTGCGACAATAGTCCCGCCGGATTACATACCCGACGTTATACATGAAACACCATCCATGCCTCACTCCCATCGCCCTCTTCTTTGCGCTGATGCAAATACTGAACGGTGCCGACAACTTCAGCGATGCCGCTGTCCTCACGGGCGCCAGTGCCACAGCCACAGAATCAAGCCAAACCGCCACTGTAGAGGCCGGTGAGCCTAAATACAGTTCGAACAACACCTCCTACCGCTCCCTCTGGTGGAAATGGAGGGCGCCCTCCAACGGGCGGGCGGTGGTTGATCTGACTGGGAGCGCTACCGTTCCGGTGGGAGGCTCACTGGCTTTTGGAAAATATGTCGGAGTCTATGTCCCCAAGAGTGCCCCGGTAACGGTGGCCTCGCTGGCCAGAGTGGTGTTCGACGGGGGTTCGACTACCGCTCTCCCGGGCGTGCAGTTTCCTGTCGCCGCGAACACGAACTACTATTTTCACGTCTGCTCCTACTACTCAGCCGATTATGGATCAATCCGCATCAATGTGAATCTCGATACCAGCACCGACATCAATCAACTGAACCTCCAGCCGGGCGGACTGGCTACAAATGACGCCTTCGCGGACCGGACCGTCCTCAGCGGCGCTACTGCCAGCTCGATTGCCTATAATGACTCCGCCACGCATGAACCCAGCATCATTGAGCCGGACAATGGATACCGGACGATGTGGTGGCAGTGGACAGCTCCGTCTCACGGCAGGGTCACGATCGCGGCGACGGGGAGCGATGCTACGGTTCCGCGGCGATTGAGTGTATTTCTCGGCAATAGTTTAACGGCATTGAGATTGATCGGAACCGCAGGCGGATCGACCGCATCAGCATATGCCCCTTCCCTGTCGCTACCGGTAACGGCCGGCCAGACATATCAGATTTCGCTGGGAAATTATTCCAACTCGACGGGAGCCAGTCTTGTCATATCCGCTATTTTGGATTCGAACACGGACATCAATGGCTTGAACGTCGCTTCCCTCGCCTCCGTGACCAATGATCTCTTTGCCAACAGAGTGGTGCTGACGCCATCTTCCGGAGCTTCTGTAATCAGTTACGGGGCTTACGCAGGGCTGGAAGCTCTGGAGCCAGCCGCTGCGGGCTACGGGACAATGTGGTGGACCTATACCGCACCGGCCGCCGGGACTGTAAACCTCTCAACGACCGGAAGTAATACGACCATCGCCAAATACCTGACCGTGTGGACTGGCGGGGCTTTGGGATCGCTCACACAGGTGGCAAGGGCCGGCTCTTCCACCAATGAACTTCCCTCTCTTTCATTTTCAGCGGTGGCAAACCAGACCTACCAGATATCTGTGGGTGCCCATTCATCTGCTAATGCCGCAGGAACTGTAGTCCTGACACTGGGGGGGCCTCCCGGTCCGCAGGATGCCGCTGTCGAGGGGCTGGTCATAGACCATGCCGTGCGCCTGCGCTGGCCCACGGTGAACAGTGCCAGCTACCGGCTGCGGTCGTCCAACGATCTCCGCACCTGGACGAACCTCGGCGAAGTCATTATGGGCGATGGCAGCGTCATGCAATTATTCCAGCCAGTAACCAGAGCGGCGCAATACTTTCGAGTAGTGCCGCAGTGAGGCCGCTATTGCCGCATCTGTCTAGTCCTGCAACATATCGAAGCTCACTTGGCTCAGGGGCATGAGTTGGTTAATTCACGACAGCTTTCGTAGTTGCGACGGCGAGCAGAGTAAACCGTGGAGCAGTCGGGAGGGGGAACCAACAACACAGCCCGTTCTACATGGACTTGGCTGCGGGGCATTGCCTGAGCTTTCACCCTAACTTGCATCCTCATGGAACTTCTCACCGAAGCCTCCCTTGCTAAGGCCGTACGTGCGTTGATTCGGCGCGATGTCCACCTCCAAGCGATTTACCAGCAATACGGCGTGCCGCCGTTGTGGGCGCGCGAGCCGGGGTTTGCCACGCTGGTGCATATTATTTTGGAACAACAGGTCTCGTTGGCCTCGGCAAAGGCAGCGTTCGATAAGTTGCGCGGCGTGCTGGGCAGCGTGACCCCGCGCAGGCTCTTGAGTTTGGATGATGAACAGATGAAGGCGGTGGGCTTTAGTCGGCAAAAGACGGGCTATGCACAGCATCTGGCGCAAGAGATTGTCTCGCGGCGGTTTAGCCCGCAAGCGTTAGAGGCCATGCCCGACGATGAGGCCCGCGCGGCGCTGGTTCAACTCAAAGGCATTGGCAACTGGACGGCGGACATTTATTTGCTGATGGTGTTGCGCCGCCCAGATGTGTGGCCGCATGGCGATTTGGCATTGGCGATTGCGGCACACACCGTAAAGCAATTGCCCGCACGCCCCAGCTACGACGAACTCGATCAACTGGCCGAGCAGTGGCAGCCCTACCGGGCGGTGGCGGCGCGGCTGTTGTGGCATCACTATTTGAGTGAAAGGAAAAAAAAATGAAGAAAATGAGCAATACCCAACCCGCCGCCTAGACGGCTGACACGATTGAATGAATGGCACGAGATCGGCGCCGATGGCACGAAGTATGCGCTGCTGGAAGGGCGGCGCGATGTGCCGGGGCTAGCGTTTATTTACTTAGGTATGTGCTCTTTATTCCGGCTGGGTTTTGGGACCCCGCACATTGGCACACAGCGGATGCGCGGGTGGCGGTGATTAGCGGCAGTTTGTATTTAGGCTATGGCGATGTGCATGAGGACGACAAGCTGGTGGGCTTAGGCTCGCGGTCAAACCTCGCGGGTCTTATTTTCTTTCGCTGTTCATCAG
>JAYVJI010000277.1:0-3096 GCA_043769435.1 Verrucomicrobiota bacterium | reverse complement strand
TGCATCGCTCTTTGTGGGAGATGTTAGTGCGAAATAGATTCCCCTAGCATTCCCTGGAAAAACAGCCTTCCACCTTCACCCGCCCGGCTAGCCCATCATGCGCCTCAAAAACAAAGTCATCATCATCACCGGAAGTGCCACAGGCATCGGGAAATCCATCGCCCTTCATTGCGTGGCCGAGGGCGCAAAAGTGATAGTGCATGGACTTGAGGAAGATCTGGCCGCAGCAGTGGTGGCGGAACTAGGAGAAGGCGCCGCCGTCGCCCACGTGGAGGACATTACCACAGAAGGATGCCCACAGCGGCTGGTGGACCTCGCTGTGCGCACTTTTGGCAGGCTGGACGGGGTCGTGAATAACGCTGCGATGGTGACGCAGGGAAACATTCACAACACGGATGCGGCCTACTTCATGAAGATGATCACCGTGAACACGCTGGCACCCTTTCTGATGATAAAAGCGGCCCTGCCCATGTTGCGCACCGCAGGCGGCTGCGTGTTGAATATCGGCAGCGTCAATGCATGGAGCGGTGAGCCGGACCTGCTTCCCTACAGCATTTCCAAGGGTGCGCTCATGACCTTGACCCGCAATCTGGGCGACACTCTCATGAGGGAGGATGGCGTCCGGGTGAACCAGATAAACCCCGGCTGGGTCCTGACAGAAAACGAAGCCGCTAGGAAACGAAGCCATGGCCTGCGCGATGACTGGTATGCAGAGCTTCCTAGGGCCTATGCCCCTTCCGGACGCATCCTCCGGCCCGCAGAGATCGCCGCTGCCGCCATTTACTGGCTGGCTGATGAATGCGGCCCAGTCAGCGGTCAGGTCGTCGATCTGGAACAATATCCATTCATCGGGCGTAACCCTCCCAAGGACAGCTCCACCATTCCCGGCAAGTAAATCCATCCCATTCCTGACTTCAACATGCCCCGCCTGGCCGCATTTCCCAAAGCCTATATGCAGGCGCTCTGCAAGGAAGGCACTATGACCGTTTCCGAGTGGATCGCGCTGGCTGCGCCTCTCGAAATCGAAGGCCTAGAGTGGTACGCAGGCTTTTTGGAAATGGCGGATGAACGCAACTGGACCCGCTTTCGCCGCGAAGTGGAAGATACTGGAAAAGTCATCCCCATGATGTGCTGCTCACCTGACTTCACCCACCCGGATCCGGCATTTCGCGCGGCGGAGATCGCCAAGCAAAAACATTGGATACGCATGACCAATGTCCTCGGCGGGTCCTACTGTCGGGTCCTCAGCGGTCAGCGCCGCCCGGTCCTGAGCATAGCCGAGGGCGTGCAACTGGCGGCAGATTCTATACATGCCTGCCTTCCTTTGGCTCAGGAACTGGGCATCACCCTGATCCTCGAAAACCACTACAAGGATGACTTCTGGGAATACCCGGAGTTTGCTCAGAAAATGGATGTTTTCTGTCAGTTGGTGGATGCCGTGGAGCACCCGCACTTCGGGGTCAACTATGATCCCAGCAACACCTATCTGGCCGGAGAAGACCCCCTAGACCTGCTCAAGCGCGTCTCAAGCCGGGTAGTCACCATGCACGCCAGTGACCGCTACCTAGCGGAAGGAACCCTAGACGATCTGCGCCGCGAGGAAGGTGGTGCCATGGGTTACGCGAAGCGGCTGCGGCACGGCGAAATCGGACAGGGCCTCAATGACTATGATGCTATTTTTTCCGAACTGAAGCGCGTAGGATTTGATGGCTGGATCAGCATCGAAGACGGGGTCGACGGCATTAATCAACTAGTCCGCAGCGTCGCTTTCCTGCGAAAGAAGATAGCACAATATTGGAAACGCTGAAAGGTCGTTACTTTCCTGTTAGGTTTTTGATGACTTGCGCGGGGTCGTTGGTCGGGAGTCTACATTCCTTGCCGGTGCAGACGTTTGCCTCGGGCCCGTTTTTGCCGGCTGTGAGTGTGCGGGCGAATGGCTCCACTGGCCCTGAGGTGCCGAGGATGACACGGTGCGGCTGGTAAATGCTGTGCGCTGCTTTCAGTAATGCCTGAGCCTGCGGCGAAGCGACATCCCCCGTGATCACCACGCGGAAGGGCTCCCGTTGAAACCACGCCAAGGCCTGGACCATCAGCGGCATGCCCTGCGGCATTTCTTTCAGACGTGCGCTGTGAAAGAGCAAGGTTTTCTCAGCAGCATCACGGAATGATTTATTATCGGTGATGGCTGCCAGTCTTAGCAGGGAATACACGGCCACGGAATTGCCCGAAGGCTCTGCTCCATCATAGTCATCCTTCGCCCGGAAAATCAGATCCTTGCCAGAACCGCTGGTGTAGAACCCACCGGCTTTGGCATCATAAAAATGCGTTAGCATTCCCTCCGCCACGGCAACACAAAACTCCAGTACCGCCGGATCAAGGGTCGCTTCATAGAGCCCGATGGAACCACTCAGATAATAAGCGAACGTGCTCAGCAGAACAGCCTGATCACGCTCACCGTCACGCCATCGGTGGTGCAGGATCTTTGTTCCCGGCTCCCACATGGTGCTGCGGATGAAGTCGAAATTTCTTTTGGCGGCCGTGAGCGCCGGCGCATCCCCGAGAATCCTGCCGGCCCGGGCCATGGCGCCCAGCATAAGCCCATTCCACGAGGTCAGGATCTTATCATCCAGATGCGGACGGACGCGTCCCGCCCGCAGCGCCAGCAGCTTAGCCCTGACAGCAGCGAGTCGTGCCGCCACTTCCTTGCCCGTTGCTTTTTCAGGCTCCACTGTACTCAGCACATTTTGGTTAGGAATAGGCTGTGGATGGCTGTGATCCACGAAGTTTCCCTTCTCCGTGACACCGAACCACGCACAGGCCCAGGCGCCGTCCTCCGGGCCCAGTGCGTCCAATAGTTCCTGCTTCGTCCAGCAATAGAACTTGCCCTCGTGCCCCTCGCTGTCGGCGTCGAGCGACGAGTACCAGCCGCCTGCGGGGTCGGTCATCTCGCGGCGGAGCCAGCCGAAGGTGTCGAGCGCGACGCGCTTCGCATCGGCATCGCCGGTCGCCTGCCAGAGATGCACCGCGAGCCGGGCGAGCAATGCGTTGTCGTAGAGCATCTTCTCGAAGTGCGGCACGAGCCAGACCGCGTCGACG
>JAYVJI010000276.1:0-4712 GCA_043769435.1 Verrucomicrobiota bacterium | reverse complement strand
CTTGAGGCTCGCGCCTGTCACTATGTGATGGTGCCGTGGCTGCCGCACTTCCAATGAGTTGAGCATTGCGTGCCGCGCGAGCGCTGCGTGCATTCGTGTGTGCCTGCGGCAAATACTTTTCGCCAGCCTCAGTGCGACGGGGCACGGGCTTTGTCTTCCTCGGTCTTGTTCAAGGGCTTCGATTTTCGGCTTTCAAACACCATGAATACCCCAAGTGTGTCATAATTTTGCCATCGGCCTCGGCCTCCATTTCTGATTCTTTTCCATTTTCCAAAACACAAGCAGCACAAACGATGAAAGCCATTACTCTTTTCCTCCTCCTGTTCACTGCATTTTTTCCACCCGCAACTGCCGCAGAGCCTTCACTCGCCTCGCTTATTAATAAAGCTATGCAGGGTGACGCGCCCGCGCAGCTTGCGCTCGCCATCCGCTATCGCGATGGGCAGGGTGCGGAGCGCGATCCCATTGAAGCCATGCGCTGGGCGCATCGTGCGGCGGATGCAGGTAATGCGGACGCCATGGATTTCGTCGGCCATGCCTATCTTCGCGGCGCGGTGGTGAAGCAAAGCCCGGAGATCGCCTTCGGTTATTTCAAGGTAGCGGCGGAGCTTTCGGCGGCAGCGGCTTTCAATCTTGGCCAGTGTTACTATGGTGCGCAGGGCACGGAGCAGAGCTGTGCGATGGCGCTCGACTGGTGGAAGAAAGCAGCAGCCCGGGGCCACGGTCGCGCGGCTTCTGCGGCGGCGATGGCTTATCTCTCTGGTGAAGGGGTTCCGGCGGATGCGGCGCTGGCGCGGAAGCTAGCGGAGCGTGCGGCGGAATTGAACGATCCTAACGGCCTTGTCGTGCTTGGTGATATGCAGCTTCAGGCTGGCGAGCCCGACGCTGCGAAAGCAAGCTGGGCGCGCGCAGCCGCGCTGCATCCGGTCGGAGCCACCGGGCATCCTGCTCAACCTTCCGGCAACGCCGCGGCGCAGCAAGGAGCCGACCTCTTGAAACTGATGGAGTACCGTCAGCGCAAAAGCGAGCCGGGCCATTTCACCTTCGTGGCGATGCCCCACATTCATCAGGGCTACAACAACTGTGGCGCGACCGCTTGCGCCACCTTTGCGCGCTTTCACGGCGCGACGATTGGCGGCTGGGATTTTAAAAAGCTCTGCCCGTCGCCGTTGGGCACCGGCACGGACTGGTGGCACCTGCTCGATGCCTCGGCAAAGATCGGCCAGCACTGGAAACTCGTCACCTACCCGCCAGACGACGCGGGCTTTGACGAGGCCACCGCGATGCTGAAGCGCGAACTCGACGCAGGTCGGCCCGTCGTCGTGGACTTCAAGTACATCGGACCGCAATACGCTGGAGGCTTCGCGGGCCACACGCTCAACGTCTGCGGCTACATCGCGGCGGAAAACCTCTACATCCTATGCAATCCCGCCGTCGCCACGCCCGGCCTCCAGCTCATCACTGCGGATGATCTGAAGAACTTCTGGCGCTCGGACTACTACGGCGCCAAAGCCAACGCTGTATTGTCCAGACCGGCCTTTGCCATAGAGACACCCTGAACTCTCTTCTCATTTTGGGAGAAGGAACAGCACCGCTGGGTCCGTCATCTTCCGCTGACAGGCGAGCGGGGAATCCACCAGCAGCCGAAATTAACACAGCGTGTCCAGAACTGCTCCCAGCGGTTTGAACTCACTCAAGCAGAGGCTGCGCAGGGAAAGCACATGATGCAGTCCTTTGCGCTTCCATTTCATGCCGCTCCCACACGCGGGGGATCTCCGAAATGCTAGCGTTTTCCTTTGGCGTCCAGATGAGCGTTCATTTCATCGTCGCCGGGTGATTTAGTCTTCAGCCCGCCTTCAGGGATCTCCAGCTTGGCGATCCAGCCGATGGCATTCACGACGACGGTGCGGAAGTTATCTTCTTTCCAGTTCTTATGATAGTGGGCACCGGTGAAGCCGAATCCACGGCTGCCATTCGCGTTGTCGCTGGTCCACATCATGTGCTGGACTTCTCCCTTGGCTACGGACTCCCGGACGGCAGGATTTCCGCTGTGAGGGCCGTCTGGGCGGCTGAGGGTGTCGGGTCCGGGGAGGGCGCTGAGGATGGGGGTCACGCCTTTGTTTTCCGGACGGAAGCGCATGTGGTAGTACCACTCGTCGTTGGCTTTAAATGGGGAGACGCCTCGGGTCACCGGGTGGACTGGTAGCTGCTTGAAATCTGCATTCCAGTGCGGATTGACGCTCCAGTTTTCCTCAAAATAGCCACCCATCCAATCGAGGAAGGGCTTGCCGCCCTGACCTGCCGGGATTTCCACCGCATAGTGAATGGCTCCGACTCCGACTCCGCGCTTGTTAGCGGCTTCCACCTCGGCGAGGTGGGGGATGACCATGTGTCCGCCACCACCGTCGGAATACATCACGATGGCATCGGCATTTTGAAAGGCGGTGCCGTCGTTGGGCCAGCCCTGCGAGTAGACCGTGCTGTAGAGCTTGTCCGAAAGATCACGGTTGATGAGATTGCTGAGTAGTTTGCTGCCGGCACGGTGCTCGTGTTCCCCTGCTCCATGGCTGGCACGTCCGGCGATGAAGACGACTTTTTTGACGTCTTTCATGGGAAGGCGTTTCAGCTTGAGGTTCCGGAACTGCACCTTCATGGGAGGCCCGGCGTGTAGCTGGAGCGCCAGCAGTCCGCCGCGGCGGCGGTGAGCGGTGTCTTCGTCAGTGACAGAGGCAGTGAGGGTGTCATTGATGTAGTTTTCAACGGTCCAGCCGCTGGCATGCACGCGGATTTTGTTCCAGTCTTCTGACTTGATGACCTCCTGGAGTTTAGCGCTTTCTGCGAACTGCTCTTTCACTACTGGTTTGCTGTCATTCCCGATGACGGTGCGCTGGCCCCGGTTGGCGAGGATGCCGCGGTAACCTTCGCCGTAAACGATACCGCTGTAGGTTGTCCCGGCTTCGAAGTCCGCCTGATACCCGCCGACGCGCCACTTGAGGTTGGCATCCGCGATGGGGAAACTGCGGACCTGGATGCCACTGTTGCCGCCGATTAGCTTGTATTCTGCGGTCAGTTCAAAGTCATCCACTTCGCCGTCTTTCCAAATCAGAAAAGTGTTGGATTCGGTGGGAGCCTCGGCGGTGGTTTGGCCGGTGATGCATCCATCCTCGACGCGCCAGAAACGGGGGTCGCCATCCCAGCCATCCAGAGATTTACCGTTAAAAATGGAAGCAGCTTCTGCGGCAGCCTCCTGAGCGGTCAGGAGCGGGGCCGTCAGCAGCAGGGAGGCCGAGGATATTAGGAGTGAAGCGGTGCGGTGCATGGGATGGAGTGGAAAATTCTGGAATTGAGTGCGAGGCATACGCCCGCGCTGCACGGGGTCTATCAAGCGAGTGAAGCCGGGTGGCAATACCCACGTTGACGGAAAATGCTACTCTAGGTCGGTGTGCACAACTGAGCGCCGCTCCCTGCGGCCCAGCAAGCGGGCTTGGTGGACGACTGCGGAGCTGTCGTTGGTGAAACGATAGCCTGCGCAGTTGGGGCAGGTGGTGGCCTTTGCCAGCACGATGGAGTCGCAGCCTTCGCAAATTTTATAATTGGAGGGTGACTTCACGATGCGGTCCGCCTGCCGGGCGCGGTCTTCAGGAGTGTCAGCGAGATTGGCCATGAGTATTATTGTGGACCTGGAATGAGGAATCTACAACAGGGATAATAAGGGAAGGGGAGGCAAGCCTCAAAGGGGAAAGACAGGCCGGCGGCGTTTTAACCGCGGGGCGCGCACCACCGGGGAAAGCAAGCGGGCGCCGCGTTGCAGCAGGGCTGCGGGCGAGCGGAGGTATGCGCCTGTGCTCATGTTCACTTTGCTGGTGGCCTGGAGGATGCGGCGCAGCTGGGCGGCGGTTTTTCTTTGATCAAAGAGTCGCTCAGCTAGGGCTCTTCCGGCTGCGCCCATGCGGGCGGCGCTTTCCGGTGAGTGGAGGAGTGAAGTCAGGGCGCTGGCAAAGGAGGCCGCGTCCCCGGGATCTGTCAGGAAACCGGTCTGGTTATTGATGATCATTTCCGGCACGCCGGCCACGCGTGTGCTCACACAGGGAAGCCCGGCAGCCATGGCCTCCATGATAACGGTGGGCAGAACATCCATGCCGCCATCTTTTTCCACGACACATGGCAGTGCAAAAATGCTGGCCCTGCCCAGCCATTGATTGATGGACTGCTGCGGCTCTGCTCCGACTAGGGTGACGACTCCGCCCAATCCCTCCTGAGCGATCACCTGGCTGAGGGCGGCATGCAGCGGCCCTTCCCCGGCGATGACACAGCGATGCGCAATGCCGGCACGGTGCAGGATGCCACAGGCGGTGATCAGGTGGGCAAATCCCTTTTTCTCGATGAGCCGGCCTGCGCTGAAAATGAGCGGGGGCTCGTTCTTCTTTTGCTCAGCGGCAGCGCGGGCGGTGCTCTCGATGCCGGTGCCGTTGTATACCCGGTGGATGCGCGGGGCGGCTTCCGGGCAGTTCTGGCGCAGCCATGCGGCGGTGAAGTCGCTCACCGTGATCACTGTGGAGGCGTCCGCGGTGAGTTGACGGAGGCTGACTGCGCTGTCCGGATCAGGGCAAAACAGGTCGTTGGCATGGCCGGTAAAACTGTAGCTGAAGCCGTAAAACTGGCGCATCCACCAGCAGGTTCTGGCACCGATCCCCGCGAAGTGGGTATGCACG
>JAYVJI010000275.1:0-7370 GCA_043769435.1 Verrucomicrobiota bacterium | reverse complement strand
CCCTCCGCCGGCGTCATTTGCGCGGACTTCGATCCGGTCCGCATCGCGCGAGAATATGAAGCGGCGGGAGCGAGTTGTCTCTCGGTGCTCACCGATGGAAAGTTTTTCCAGGGCTCGCTCGAATACTTGAAGCAAATCCGCGCGGCGGTGAAGCTGCCGTTGTTGCGGAAGGATTTCATCATCGACGAGCGGCAAATCCTCGAAGCCATCGACGGGGGCGCGGATGCCATCCTGTTGATCGTGGCGGCTTTGAAGCAGACAGAGTTAGTGCATTTGCTCCGGGTGGCTGCGGGTTGTCAGATGGATGTGCTGGTGGAGGTCCACGACCGCGTCGAGCTGGATCGAGCCCTGGAAACGGATGCCTGCATCATCGGCATCAATAACCGGAATCTCAAAACGTTTGAAGTGGATCTGACGACCACTGAAGTGCTGAGTGAAGAGATTCCGGAAGGCATCATTCTGGTGAGTGAAAGCGGTATCCGCACGGCAGCGGAGGTCAGGCAGGTCTGGCGCTGGGGCGCAAATGCCGTGCTCTGTGGCGAGAGCCTCATGCGCAGCGGTGACCCTGGCCGCACCATCCGGGAGTTCATGGAGTCTGTTCACGAGGACTAGCCGGATTCCACCCTTTCACCCGCCACTGCTTCAACCTGCGTGCCAGCTCATCTCTGTTACCTGTATTCCCGCTGGCCGGTCGTATCTCAAACATTCTGCGATACGGAAATGCTGGCGCTGGAGGCTGCCGGGTGCCGGATCACTGTGGCCTCCCTGAATCCTCCGCCGCTTTCTCTGCGCCATGACCGGCTGCGGAATCTGAAAGCTGAGATTCTGTATCCGCCTCCCCGGGCGGTGCTGAGCGATCCTCCTGCGGAGAGCAGTGAATGGCAGGCGATGGTGAAGCTGGCCGAGGCGCATGAGCAACGCTATGGCGCCAGCCACAAGCCGCTGACGCGCGCCCGGAATGCGCTGTGGATGGCCCGGCAACTGCGCCGGCGGGGCGTGCAGCACGTTCATGTCCACTTTGCCAACCGGGCTACACATACGGCGCTCTTTCTCAAGAAAGCGGGCTTCACCTTCAGCTTCACCGCACATGCGCAGGACTTCATGGTCGATCTGGGGTGCGATGACTTGCTGAGGGAGATGATCCGGGAGGCGGAGTTCGTCGTAGCGGTGAGTGATTTCAGCAGGCAACTCCTGGTGGATAAAGCTCCGGAAATGGCGGGAAAAATTGTCAGGATTTACAATGGCATTGATGCCAGCCGATTCTCCGCAGCCCTGCCCGGGGAATGCGGCGCGCTGCGCATCGTCAGCGTGGGACGCCTCATTGAGTTCAAGGGCTTTCACTTGCTCATAGAAGCAGTGGCCATGCTGCGGGATAGGGAAATAGATGCCACGCTGACGATCATCGGCGATGGTCCGTGGCGCAGCCAGTTAGCGGAGCAGATCAAGGCACAGGGACTGGGCGGGCTGGTGAGTCTGCGTGGAATGCTGGAGCAGGATGAGATCAAGAAGGAACTGGCGGCTGCGGATGTCTTCGCCCTTGCCTGCATCACGGACAGCAAGGGAGCCAGTGACATCCTGCCGACGGTGATACTGGAGGCCATGGCCACGGGCCTGCCGGTGGTATCCACCACCCTCGCCGGCGTGCCGGAACTGGTCTCTGAGGAAAGCGGGATCCTAACTCCACCGGGGGACGTGTCGGCCATGGCTGCAGCGCTGACCCGCCTCGCCGGAGATCCATCCCTGCGCTCGCTCATGGGGCAGGCAGGCCTGGAACGCGTGCAGCGCCGCTTCTCCTTGGAAAAAACGGCCGGGGAAATAGCCGCGAAATTCCGCGGCCTGCTGGAAGGGCGTTTTGCGCCGGAAAATACCAGCCCTCCACCAGTGTGTCTCTGTCTGCTGGACAGCCTGCCAGTGCAGGATGGCACCCTCGCTGCAGAGTTGCAGTGGCTGATGAAGGAGCCGCAGGTCACTCTCATGGCTGCCAGAAGCGGCTCCTGGGAAATGGATTTTCTGCCGGACGCCATGGTGCTGGAATCCACATGGCGGAATGAACCCGCGCTGGCAGCCAGAGCCGAGGCCCTGCGCAAGGAATGTGCTGATTTTCACGGGGAGGATTATTTCCTAGCCGCCCGCCGGGCCGTATTCCTGGCGGTGCTCTTCCGGCGGGCACCATGGCGCCAGGTCCATGCGCTGCGCTCGGACACGCTGCTGTGCGCGTGGCTCGTGAGCCGGCTCACCTCCTGCCGGCTGAGCGCCTCCATTGAACAGGTGCATGGATTCCCCCCTTCCCTGATCAGGCCGCTCATGCATGACCTGCAGGCGGGCAGCGTGAGTGATCCCAAGCTCAAATCACCACTGCCGGATACCCTGCGCCTGAGCGCACCGCCCCGGGTTCGGCGCTTCCTCGGGCTGACTCTGAAAGCGAAGCCTGTTGTCATCCCCCCGGTGGCCGGGATCTGGAAGGACTGGCTGGCCAAGTGTTAGGCTGGGTTGATATCAGGGCAACCTCAGGATCATGCTAGGGTGCTGACTCCAGCTTCGTCCGCGCTGCCAGATCGTAGAGGACATTGACCGCCATCCAGGGCTCATTACTTGTCGCTTGCCACCGGATCACAGCCTGGCTGTCCACGACAAAGCTGCCATGAACGGGCAAACCGGTGAACTCATCCCATGCCCCCCATGCACGAAAAGCCGCGCCGCCGGGATTGGCCAAGATGGGAAAAGCATAGGGCAAGCGGGCGGCCCGGTCGGGCCCGGCGAAGGTGGTGGCAGCGCCCTCCGGACCGTCCACGGTCACCGCCAGAACGCGGATGCCGGCAGCCTCCAGCTGCGGGTACCAGCGGGCCAGCATGTCCAACTGGCGGAGGCAGTGATCACAACTGTGGCCCATGAAAAACTGCACAATAACCGGATGCCCCGTGCCGTCATTCAACGTGTGCTCCGTGCCTCCGGCATCGCGCAGACGGAGCGGCGGCGCGGTCTGCCCTTCCCAAAGAGAGGCGGGCCTTCCTGAAGGCAGCAGGTCGTCTCGGCGTGGCACAGGCTGAGGCTGGAGGCCTTTCGCTTCCGCCAGTTGCCGCAGCGCAGCCATGCAGCCAGCATCGCTGGCGGGATCCGCTAGGCACCGGGCGATCCTGACGCGAGCGGCTTCAGCCGCAGGAAGGTCGCCCCGCAGGCCGGTGGCAAATGCCAGCGCGGGGATATCCTGGCTACCCGCCAGTGTAGCCAGCGCGTCTTCCTTCTGACCGATCCGGTGCAGCAGCCGGGCCAGGCGCAGCGGAGGCAGTGCCGCGAGACGGGGCCGCAGCTCACGCACCACGCTATCCATGCCGTCTGCCGCAGCGAACCAGGCCTCCAATTCACAGACCAGAACGGCGCATTCCTCCTGCTCGCGGTCTGTGGCGCTGCCGGGCGATGTTTTGGTTAGCGCAAGGCATTCCCGGAGACTGCGCAGCGAACTCAGTCCCCGGTCCCGGGCACCGGTCTGGAGTTCTGCAAGGGCCGCGACATGGAGCCAGCGCATGCGTTCCATGCCGGTCTGCGGCAGGGAGGTCAGGTTGCCGGAAGCTGCGGCTTTAGCGGCCTCCCACAGCTCCAAGCGGAGCAGCACATCCGCCTCGCAGGCAGGTCCCGCTTTCCGCGCCGTGTGCGCCGCCCCGGTGCGGGCATCATCAGCTTCGAGCCCGGCCAGAGCTGTCAGGGAATCATGGAGCCCCCGCATGGCACGACGCTCCGCAGGCCACCGGACCACAGTGGCCGAGGCTGCGCCTGCGGCCTGTGTGAGCCATGCGCGGGCCTCGCGCAGATGGCCTGCCTCTGCAAGTTCAAGACCCCGGCGTTGAGCCCACGCATAGCTTTGCTCCGTTGCGGCCACAGGCAGGGGCACCGGCGGCGTGATGCAGGCCGCTTCACGCAGTTCATCCGGAGTCGGCCCGGCCTCACCGAGCGGCAGCACCAGGTGACGCTTCAACCACGGTGCCATGGCTGGAGTCTTGGCCTTGGCCTTCCGGAGAGAATCCAGCAGCACATCACGCGCACTGCGGGCGACCCACTTCGCAGGAGGAAGCGCGGGATTTTTGCTGGTGGCCGGCCCTGCCAAAACGCCTGTAGCTTCCTGTAAGGCCGCTGATAAAAGCCGGATTTCCAGAGGCGTGTCTGGCCGGAGCAGGCCCACCGCCTTGCGCGCAAACGCAGCGCATCTTCCGGGCAGATCCACACTCGCAGAAGCCAGCCAGGTGATAGCGGTCACATCATCCGGGGCCTTCATGAGGGCCGCCCGCAACCAACGCTCCGCGTGATCATCCCGTCCACTGTGCAGGCCATCCGCCGCAGCGGAAAGAGCACTCTGCAGCGTGATCTCCACCGGATTTCCAGAGGCGTCATGAGCGGGAAATTCGAATGGCCCCTGAGCGAAAACCGATTCCCATGCGGGCACTGCAAGGGGATTGCCACCGCCGTGCATAAGGTGGCCGCCGTCCGCTGCGGGAGCGACTACAGCAGTCACCAGCAGGTAGCAAATAATGACCACGCAGCGAGGAAGCCGCCATGTCCTCCCTGCGGCTGAGACTTTCCTTTCCGGTGATAACGGAGGCAGCATACGGACTGGTTGATGCAGACTTCGAAATGGAAGGCTCCCGCCGTCCACACTGAAGACGACACAGTCAACCGTAAGCGCCGCCCGTGGGTCATCATAGGAAACTGACATAGCTGCGATGCTGTGTGGAAATCACAGATTGTCAACCCGCACTCCGGCCTAGGCGCTGCCTGCGCGGTGTCCGGACCCTCCGTGAACAGCCGCCGGAGCGGCCAGACCTGACGCTGGCTCACTCCGCCTCTACTCCCAGCAAATCGAGAATCCTGCCTAGGTCATCATTTCCGTAATACTCGATTTCAATGCGGCCTTTCTTGTCCCCGTGGACGATGTTGACCTGCGTAGCAAGGTGCTCCCGGAGCTTGTTTTGCAGGCTGGCCATAGCGGCTCCGGCGGTGCGGGCACTGGCGCTGGCGTTAGGGGTATTGGCGCCGGGCTTTGCAGGCGAGGCAGCGGGGCGCACAGAATCATCATTTTCCCGCTGCACAAATTGTTCTGTTTGGCGCACCGTGAGGTTTTCCCGGATGATGCGCTGAGCCAGCGCGCACTGGAGGGCAGCATCGCGGATACCCAGCAGGGCCTTGGCGTGACCGGTGCTGATGTGCGCCTGACTGAGCATGAGTTTCACATCCGGAGCCAGATCCAGCAGGCGGATGGCATTGGCCACCGTGGCCCGGTTGCGACCTACCCGCTGCGCGATGTCCTCCTGCTTCATGCCGAACTCTTTGGCGAGGCGACAGTAGGCCTCTGCCTCTTCTATGGGGTTGAGATCGGCGCGCTGGATGTTCTCGATGAGGGCGAGTTCTAGGACCGTCCGGTCACTGGCCTCCCTGACAATGACAGGAACCCTCGTGAGATTCAGCATCTGGCTGGCCCGGAACCTCCGCTCACCGGCTATGAGTTCAAGTTTTCCGGCCGCTTTCCTGACGATCAACGGCTGGAGGATGCCATGCTCCCGGATGCTTTCCATCAACTCGGTGAGCTGGTCCTCACGGAATGACTTCCGCGGCTGCATGGGGCTGGCGGTGACCTCATCCAGACTGACCTGCAGCACGCGTTCACCGGGCTGTGGATCAGGGTCCGCCACCTGCGACATCTCACCGCTGGTATCCACGCCAGCGGGCGTCCGTGTAGACGCCCCTTTGATGATTGAGTCCAGTGTTCTTCCCAGTGCCTTCTTTGACATAAGCCGCCAGCTTGGGTAGAGCACCCGTCACGTCAATGACAAAGGAATTCTTTCGGCATCATGCGACCGCGTATAAGTAATCAGCGCGGGTTAACGAGCTGCGAATTGTTGGAATGGATGACGACCCCGTCTTTGCGATGGCTGGGAGCGCGACCCTCACAAATGAAGTGCGCAAATGAGGAACTGCTATTGCTTCACCGCGCCGGGAAGTTTTGAAAGCGGTGTTAGCGTGCCCTCCGTAGACGTGGGAGGACCCTTTAATGAATTCAGATTCAATGAGGCCTTCCATGGCTGACCTGCCCGCTCAGGAGGGGAAAACTTCAGCACCGCTGTCACCATATCAGGATGGATCATTTCGGCATTGAGATCCACCTCGATCTGGCCAGTTTGCAGATCCACCAGCGGCTCTTTGCCAGCTGGAATGGTGAGCCAATGGGCCGGCACTGCCACCTTCGAAATTGTAAAATCAGGCTTTTCTACACCTTCCAAAACATGTTCAGACCAATATTCCCTGAGTAACGAGGCCGTCTTAACATATCCGGGCAGATCACTGCTTTTAACAAAGGGTGTTGAGTCCACCGTATCCTTGTTGACGGCAGCGGTGCAAGCTTTAAACGCCTCAACGACACCCGTGCATAACTCCTTGTCTGTTAGGTCGAATGTTAGCTGCGGTACTTTGGAGCCCGACTCTAGCCGCTCAAGCAAAGGCCTAAGGCAATTCAAAACGAACATCTGCACGCCGAGTTGCTCAAGGGTAACGTAAACCGCCTGCAGCGTGACGGAATGCAAATTGATGCTCCCCCGCTTCCTAGAAAGACAAACCGGCAGGGGCATACCACCGCGCAGGGGCATAGCAACGCCCGGGGGCACCTTCTTGGCAGGTAGCTCGAACAGGGTAAACGGAACTATGGGCGGTTTTATTTTATACAACAGCTCGGCAAAACTGTCTAGCTTCTTCTTAAGACTGGCGTTGAGCCTAGCCAAGCTGCCGATTGCTGGCTGTTTATCCTCCATTTCGATGTCGGTAGCGTCGGTAGCGGGACCATTCAATCCCAGCGAGGTCATTGCTATGGCCGGAGGGACGGGGGGCAGTTTCAAACCGTGGTCGTTGCTTCCAGCGGTCAGATTCACCTTTACCCTAGCCACTGCCATGGGGAGGTAGCCTTCAGCGAGGTTGATTTCCATGGTATAGCTGCCCGGGGGCAGCTTGATAGCCGTGGCGGGCGCCCCGGGAGTCACTGGGAATTCCAGTGGTTTTTTATCCGCGCCGGTGAAGGAAACACTGCGGTAGATGTCAGAGGCGGCGGGGTCATGCGTTAGGCTGAATGCGGCTTCCGGCGCGGCAGCTTTAGTCAAGGTGTAGACCAAGCCCTTAGCCTGCTTATTCTGGAGCGCAGCCATCCAGCCGGCGGCGGCTGGAGGAGGCAGCGCCGCTGCCTGAGCTGCGCTGAAGGTGAAGACGTAGGGCCCGGCAGCGGGGCTCACCGCCTTCAATGGCTTCACGGCACCGAAGGAAATCTCAGCAACAGGCGGAAGCGGGGAGCCAGTGACAGTGATGGTAATCTCCTGCGCTGGCGGCGGACTGGCGGTTTT
>JAYVJI010000274.1:0-3649 GCA_043769435.1 Verrucomicrobiota bacterium | reverse complement strand
GATCCGCTCCCAAAGCCCCGGCCTCTTCCAAGTCAAGGTGGTCTTGATGCATCGCAGCAAAGCCATCGCCACTGACCAACTCCAACGCACAAACCACTTGCACCCCCTCATTAGGCCTGCTGCGTCTCACTATGCGGCGCGGATCACGCTAGACCTGCCATCACCCCCCAGCTCCACCGAAGCGACCGACTCCCGAACCACACCACGCCTAGCCGCATAGTGCCAAGCTCAGGCACCGGGTGGTGCGGAGCTGAACGCGGCGAATCGGGAGTTTGGCTGGGGTTCAGTCAATAATGGGGACTGCGCCGGAGGCTCTGGCTTTTTGAAGCCAGTCAGGGACAACTCCGGTGGCTACGGCAATGATGTCCCAGTCACTGGGAGGATGATTGCGGTTATGCGGCCAGAAGACCATGCTGTCCATGATCCACAAGATTTGGCTCAGGTCCTCCGGCTTGGGCTTGGGAGGATGGACCGGACGCAGGGCTCCCGGCCATCTGGCGTTGACTCGGTTGATGCCTTCGATAATGGCGTCCACCTCCTCGGGAGTGTTTTCGATGATTTCTCCGGGATAGTAATGATCTTTGTCATAATGATAATAATGCGAGTTCGCTTGAATTGGATATTCATACCCACTTCCGCCAAGGTCGTATCCACCCTCTGCGAGTCCCCTGAAGGCATCGTGAAATATTCCTCCGATGATTTGATCTAATCGACATCGTTTTTTCATGAACTTGGTGAAATCAATTAAACGGAACAATGATCCAAGAAGATCCATTCCAGACTTCGATTTTGGTTACTTCGCCCCCCTCGATAAGTAGTTGACGGCCTCCACCTCCAAGTGGCGTATTCCCGTTAGTGTCGTCTTTTTCCACATCCTTGCACCGTGGTTCGTGGGCACGCTTGAGAGCATCGGTCGTTCTGTCGGCACTGTTGGGAATAACGCAATTGTGAGCACCATCCAGTGACTGGGAGCGAATCGTTAATCTCATATCGCAGTTACTCCATGCCTTCTTAATTTGAAAGGCTTGCCGACTCGCTTCTGGGTTTGGATACAGATCTGGGCCAACATAATGTCCCTCGAAATCTTTTAACGGGACGGAAGCATTTGGATTAATTGGCGACCGTGGAAGCCGCCGATTTTGCTTCACAAACTGTAAGAAATTCCCAACAGGAACACCGTTATCGAAGACATTTCTGCTCTGATCCGCAATGCGATAAAGATTCGGGAACAACTCATGGATTTTCGGCACCACAAAGCGCTGCCAGTCACCCACTCCGTTTTGGGTCGCGACTGCATAGTCCTTGAGCGTGTCTGCGAGTTTTTTACCCGCTGCGTTGCTGTTTTCGATCTCAAAGAGTTTGAAAAGATCGTAAGCGCGGTCTCGCACGACGAGACCCTGCGGTGAGGGCACGCTGACGGACAGGAACCGGTAGGCTCTGGCAAAGCCCAACAAGGCTTCCTCGGAAAGGTGTCCGTAGGATTTCAGGAGCTGGGCCATTTGCCCAACGCGGTGCAGATACTGCCCCACATGGGTGCGACCATAACGGTCCAACTGATCCAGCCGCTTGAAGGAGATGTCGTCTCCTAGTTCATCCAACAGCTTGCGCGGATTGATCTTGGTAGCGTCCATCCCTTCCAGTGCATCTCCGATATGACGCAAGGCATGGCTCCAAACATTGGCATCCGGGATCAGGGGATTATCCAAGCCCTCCAAGGCACGGGCGATGCGGGCGAAGTCGTCTTCATTCCTTGCAAAACGACACCACCAATTGAATACGGCGGACTTGGATTTTCTGGACAGAGCCTTGAGCACCTTAGCAGGGGTCCCAGCCACCAGACCAATTGCTTGGGTTACCTTTCCGGCCATCTGTCCCAGTTTATTGGCTTCCATGATGCCTTTGATGACTGGGCTGATCTTGGTGACGAGTCCCGCTCCGAGGTAAATCATGGTCGCCTGCTCAGCCACAAATCCAGTGCCGTAACCGCTGAAGTAAGCGACGAGGCCAACTTGGTCGGCGGCGCTTTCCCCTTTGTAATCCCACGGCAAATTTTGCTCTGCACTGGACATCATGCTCTTGAAGAGCTGCTGGCCTAGCTGCTTCCACTGGTCCTTATTCAGCCCCAGCATGGCTTTGAATCCTTCACGGATTCCATTGCAGGTATCGATAGGGTGCAGGAGCAGGTTTTTGAGTTCGACCACGCCTTCCCAATCGGACTTCAATCCATTCCAGATGCCTTGCACAAAACCGGTGGCGTAGCCGCAGGTGTATTTGACGATGGCTTCCCCTGCTGGCCCACCAGCGCTGCCTGCAACAAGGGTGACGGTCTTTTTCAACTCATCAAACGCCGCCTCCATGCAGCGGGTGACGAGGTTGCGGTAGTCTTCCGGATTTAATGGATCAAACCCGGCGGCGGAGGCCATTGCCATCAGGGCAAGGGCGGGCGGCCCACCCAATTCGTCTAACGGAATATCGTCGTAGACCGGACCAAAGCTGTTCGTTCTGTATTGAGCTGGGATCGTCCCATTGTTGAAGAAAGGTGCCTCTTTGAAGGTGGAGTAGAGAGCATCAACCAGTTTAGCCGCATCCGCATTGGCCTTTACGTCATAGTCCATGGAGGCCATGACTTGGCCATTTTTGAGGAACTTCACGCTGCATGGCTCTGCCGTGTCGATCGTGGTCATGAAGACAATCTGCCCATCCTTGCGGGAGTAGATCATGTCTGACTTCCATGCCTTCTGGTCGAGCTGGTTTTGATCGAACTTGGCGACTTCTCCGTCACTGTTTAATTCGGCGGTTGAAGTGCCATGAACAAAGGCTTCTGAAAGCCGCGGTTTGCCGTAGGTTTTACCGGAATTCTTCCCAACAATTTGGATTCCCGCGTTCGCCAGTCCGCCGAACATTTCCAGCGTGCTTTCTGAAATGGAACCCTTAACAAACCGGTCTAAATTGTTTAGCTCCACCGGGAGGAGGATTTCTCCCCTGTTCACCCCAGTCTCGGCCGCGTGTGCGCGATTCTTCCGCAGCGGCTGCGGGGAGCGCAGACGGCGGTGAGGGTTGAGGAATGGAGGTGCCAAGCACATGCGGGAAGCGTAGCGCAGAAGTGGGGCGACGGCTAGAGGAGAAGAGGTTTGGACGTTACTTTTCTGCGGGTGACGGGGCTTCGCTTAGTCCTGCTTTTTAGGGCCGCGTTTGCGGGGTTTGCGGGGTTTGCGGGGTTTGCGGGGCTTCTTTTGCTTTCTGGGGCGCCAGTTGGTGAACTCGAAGGCGGGGGCTTCGGTGGCGGTGCGGCGTTCGCTGGGGGCGGTTTTGGCGTGGATGGCTTTGAGGTCATCCTTGACGATGTGGGTGTAGATTTGCGTGGTCTGGATGTTGCTGTGGCCGAGCATTTCCTGGACGTGTCTGATCGAGGCCCCGCCGCGCAACATGCCGGTGGCACAGGCGTGGCGGAGGCTGTGCGTGGTGGTGGTGGCGGGGAGCTGGGCGGCTTTGGCGTAGGCTCGGACGAGGCGCAGGAGGCGGGCACTGGTGAACGCGACGCCGCTTTTCATAAGGAACAGGAGGGTGCTGGTGGGGCCGGGTTTGGTGCGGGCGACGTGGTGCGGGCGGGCTTCGGTGAGGTAGCGGACGATCCAGTCTAACGCGATGT
>JAYVJI010000273.1:0-2209 GCA_043769435.1 Verrucomicrobiota bacterium | reverse complement strand
AAGTGCCGGAGGATTGGGATCAGGTTTACCTCGGCGGGCAGCATTTGAAAACGCCGCAGGAGGTGCCGGGCAGTCCGTTCGTGCTGCGCGGGGTGAATGCCTCTGCTTGCCCCTCAGAGCCGCGGCTGGCTTACATTGCCGGCAGTCCATGGTGCTGGCGGAAGTGCCCGGCCCGGAAAGGACGACAGCCGCTTTTTGTGTGGTAGCGCGCTGCTCTTTCCCTTTGCGGTCGCTGCAGGTGGCTGAATGATGGCATCAGTTCACCACTCATGTCACATCCAGTTTCAGCATCTCCCACAGCCAGCACCCCCGAGGCATCCGACTTTATCCGCGACATCGCACGCGGCGACGTGGCCAGCGGCAAGCATCATTGTGTTGTCACGCGGTTTCCGCCGGAGCCCAATGGCTATCTTCACATCGGCCATGCCAAGAGCATCTGCCTGAACTTTGGCCTCGGTCAGGAAATCCCCGGCTCCCGCACGCATCTGCGCTTTGACGATACCAACCCGGTCAAAGAAGACTTGGAGTATGTTGACAGCATCATGGAAGATGTCCGCTGGATGGGCTTTTCATGGGGTGATAATCTATTCTACGCTTCAGACTATTTCGACCGGATTCATGACTGGGCGGTGGAACTCATCGAAAAAGGCCTAGCGTATGTTTGTGATCAAACGGCGGATGAAATGCGGGCCGCACGGGGCACCCTGACAGAGGCAGGGAAACACTCGCCCTTCCGCGACCGCACTGTCGCGCAAAATCGGGAACTCTTCGTGAGGATGCGGGCGGGGGAGTTTGCGGATGGCTCCCGCACCTTGCGTGCGAAAATAGACATGGCCGCTGCTAACATCAACCTGCGCGACCCCGTCCTCTACCGCATCAAGAAGGTACCCCACGACCGCACCGGCGACAAATGGTGCATCTACCCGACCTATGACATGGCGCATGGCTTCAGCGATGCTATTGAGGGGATCACGCACAGTGTTTGCACCCTGGAATTTGAGGCGCACAGGCCCCTTTACGACTGGCTGATAGCAAACGTCAGCGCGCCTTGCCATCCCCGGCAGATTGAGTTTGCGAGGTTGAACCTGACCTACACGCTCATGAGTAAGCGCTACCTGCTGGAGCTGGTACAAACCGGCCTCGTAGAAGGCTGGAATGATCCACGGATGCCCACCATCTCCGGCTTGAGAAGGCGCGGATTTACCCCACAGGGCATCCGGAATTTCTGCCACCGCATCGGCGTTACTAAATCGAACAGCATGACAGACGTGGGGCTGCTGGAACATGCCATCCGTGAGGACCTGAACGCCACCGCGCACCGTTACATGGGCGTCCTGCGACCGCTGAAGGTGGTCATCACTAACTGGCCAGCGGGCAAAGTAGAGGAGATAGAAGCGGCGAATAATCCCGCTGACCCCACAGCCGGCTTCCGGCGTATGCCCTTCAGCGGAGAACTGCTAATCGAGCAGGAGGACTTCATGGAAGTCCCTGCTCCCAAGTACTTCCGTCTCGCGCCCGGCCGGGAAGTGCGCCTGCGTTACGCCTATAACATCCGCTGCGATGAAGTTATCAAGGACAGCGCAGGCAGGATCACAGAACTGCGCTGCAGCTACGATCCCGAGAGCCACGGGACTGCCCCCCGGAAAGGCAGTGCGGTGATTCACTGGCTCAGCGCAGCCCATGCGGCACCGGCGGAGGTCAGGCTATATGACCGGCTTTTCACAGAGCCCGATCTGAATGACCTGCCGGAGGGCAAAACCTGGCGCGATTTCCTGAACCCCCAGTCTCTCGAAATTCTCCATGAAGCCCACGTCGAGCCGCACATCATGGCCCTGCCCCCCGGCAGTCGCTTCCAGCTGGAGCGGCTCGGGTATTTCTGCATGGATACCCGCCCCGGAGTGATCAACCGCACCGTCACCCTGAAGGACAGTTGGGCAAAGGCCCAGAAAGCCTGAACTGCATTTCCCATGAGCATCCGCATTTGAGGATGCTCCCTGATTGAACACCGCCACGTTTATACCTACTAATGAATCATACCCGCGAGCTTACCCTCGCGATCCCATCCAGAACCAACTCGCTTTTATTGATATGAAAATCCAAATTCGTACCCGCCGCCGCTCCGCCTTCACTCTCATGGAAATGCTCCTCGTGCTCGCCATCATCGGCCTGCTCATCGGAGCCACCACTGTGGGCCTGAAGACCGCCATGA
>JAYVJI010000272.1:0-1894 GCA_043769435.1 Verrucomicrobiota bacterium | reverse complement strand
GCCTCCGCGCCTTCGATGTAGAAATAGGCGCGCCAGTGATTGCCCTCGCTGTCCTCATGCCAGATCCGTCCGTCGCGGCGGGGAACGAGGGTGAGCACTTTGCGGCAGGACTCCGGCTCCCCGGCCTCCTCCAGTCTCGCGGCGATGTGCTCGGTGACGCGCTGGATGTTTTTCATCACATCGGCAGGGCGCGTGAAGATCTCGTGGTTGATGCGCTGGAGAATATATCTGACCTGAGTGCCGGCCTGATTGTAACGAATCTCGTAGGTGTCGTTGATGTGTCCGTGGCCGCACGGTGCGTGGCTCACGTAGTCACCGGGCATGGCAAATTCCCGGGCCAGAGCGCGGATGTCGTAGGTGCGTTTTGCGGGCATGAGTTTGGAAAGTAGAGGCGCGATTGAGGTCGCCGCAGGTTTTGAATGCAAGGAGGAAACCTCCGCCGGTGGCGCAGTGTGTGGCTACCGCAAAAAGAAATACCAGCCCGCCGCGAGGGCGGCGCCGAGCAGCAAGAGCAAGGGCAGGAGCCGCGGGCGGCGGATCGTTTTCTCGCTCAATGCCGCGCGGATGGCGGCCTGGGCTACGGGCGTGAGGGGCGGGAGCAGCGCCTCCGGTGGGAGCCAGGAGGGGGGCTGTTCCGGGGACGGCGGGGGCGGCGGCGTCATCGCGGTGAAGACTTCCGCGGGGACGGCGACTTCAGACGGGAACACCGGCTCTGGTTCTCCTGCGCCGGAGTCATAGATCAGTTTCAATTCCCCGGCGGCGATGACGTCGCCGTGTTTCAGCGGCGCCCAGTTCACGAGCGTGCCGTTGACCAGCGTGCCGAGCCCGCTGCCGGCGTCCTCGATGAAGTATCCTGACTCCCACGGCTGGAGGTGGAAATGCACGGCGGCGAGACCGTTGCCCGCGGCGATGGGGATCTCGTTAGCCGCAGACTCGCCAATGCTCACGCGGCCGGGGGGCAGGTTGAGCGTGTGGCCTTTCGGAGTGCGCAGTCGGGGCATGGGTGATGACAACAATCAGCTAACCGGATACTCTGTCGCCGGCGGGAGCTGGGGCTGGACTTTGCGTTCCCAGATGTAGCGGCGGAGGATGACCTTCAGCGAGGCCGTTAGCGGCACAGCGAGCAGCGCGCCGAGCAGTCCGCCGATGAGGAGCGACCAGAAGAGCACGCTGAAAATAACCGTCAGCGGGTGCAGGCCCACGGCGTCGCCCACGATGCGCGGCGCGGTGACCAGCGAGTTGATTTGCTGCACCACGATAAAGATGCCGCTGACAATGAGCGGGTAGGCCCAGACATCCTGGATGCCCCAGAGCGAATTCACGAGCTGACCACTGGCGTCGGCCTTGCCGAAGTGCGCGATGGAAATGGCTACGGCGGCGAACCAGCAGAGAATATTTCCCACGTAGGGGATGAGGCCCAGCATGGCGACAAAGACGCCGATGAGCATAGCATAGGGCAGCCCGATGAGCGCCAGCGCGATGCCGACGAAGAAGCCGTCTATCATGCTCACGAGCATCTGGCCGCGGAAAAAGGCGATGAGGTAGCCGTTCACTTCATTGAGGCAGTCCACGAGCTCGGCTTTGAATTTCGAGGCGCGCAGCGGGATGTAGTGGCCCCACCCCTTTTTGATAGCGGCGCTCTCTTTGAGAAAGTAATAAAGGTAGAGCGGGACCAGCACGAAGCCGACGAGGTAACCGAAGAGGCCGAGGATGCCCTGCACGCTCTGACTCAGTCCGCCCGTCATTTTGGCGGCGATCTGCTCGCTGTTGGCCGCCACCCATGCGTTCAGCTTGGCTCGCACCCAAGACTGATTGGCGGAGCCGGCGAGGCCAGCGGCCCCCGGAGCCTTGGCACTGTCGGGCAATTTCAGGATCATTCCGGGCTCGACCTTCA
>JAYVJI010000271.1:0-1773 GCA_043769435.1 Verrucomicrobiota bacterium | reverse complement strand
GCTCCGCAGTTCACCCAAAAGGTGAAGGGGCAGCCTGCCGTAAAGGCTCACTGGCGTAGGGTTTGAGCGATTTTTCGGGGTTCAACTCACGTTTTTAGGCTTATACCGCACGGGCCGAACCGGCGGCATCATCAGCCCAATCGGGTCCGCCAGCGGGGTTCCTAAACCCTCCTCCCTCCGGCGTCACCGGCTTGCCTGCACCATGATCGGGCTCCGCTTTTTTGTAGACCAAGCTTTCCTGTTTATACCGTTTTATTAAACCACCTATGTTTCCACCCTCCCACATCCACTGGAAGGCTTTATTCGAAACCCACACCACAGTTGTATTAGCTCCGCCCCGCTGCCGGGCTATTGGGAGACGGCTCGTGCTCTAATATAGCAACGATTTCTAACACCAATCGGGATGGTGATCCGCAGGAGGCGCGTCTCTGTGCCATCGTTGTTATCCAATGTACTGACGGATTGCACATTCGCGGTATTCCACCCGGACATGTCTGTGGAAGCCTCCTCGATGTAGCTGATTCTGGCGGCGCAGCGGCGTCGGGTGTAGGTGAACTGGATGTAGTCGGCTCCGGCGTCAGTAATGATACTGGTGGTGGGCATCTGCGGGCGGATATCCCGCCCGAAGGCGAATGCCGCATGATTGTCCCAGCCGTCATTGTTGGCATCCGCTGAGGGAACGGTCTCGCCCTGCACCTGCATCCAGCGGGAAAAGCCGAAGAGGTCTTCGATTCCCGGGGTACCGCCCAGTATGCAACCAGCCACCCAATTATTGCCGGAGGCTTGAGGGTCGGGAGCGCCAGCCAAGGTGTTGCCTCCTGCGTAGACCATGCTCACACCACCATTATCCGCATCAAGCGGCCACGGCGCAGCATCATCATAGGTGATGTCATGAATGGCATTGCCAGCGCCGAAACTGATCTTCAATTGCTCACCGCCGTTGCTGAGGCTATCGCCTGCACCGGGTGTGCCGGCTACGTCCCATTCCCCGAGAATGGAGGACAATGGCACTGAGGGGTAGCGGCTGCGGAATGCGTCGAGCCGGTGGACGAGCACTTTGGTGGCACCCGGAGCGAGGCTGGCACCGGGTGCGATGTCATAGTCGATCCCCTTTGTGAACCGCACATTGTCGAGGGAAAGTGTGAGCACGGTGCTGCGGTTGGTCAGCTCTATAAATTCAAAATCATTTTCCGCCCAGAAGTTTGGAGCGGAAGCTTCAACAAGACTAGCAGGAGCCGGCTTATACATCACTTCGCTGATGTAGAGGTTTTCGGTGAGCACTCTGTCATAGGTTCCCTCAGTTGAAGTCAGGGGCAGCGGAGCGCTCCAGTGGCTGAACCGTCCGGTGGCATCCTTGTAACGGGCACGGACCCGGTAAGTGTGGCCGGCGCGGAGAACACCTGCGGGTATGGCGATGGCTACAGAGGGGCCGACCCGTTCGCCACTGCTCCAGACTTCATCGGCCTCGAAAAGTCTATCGGCAGCCGGATCGTAGCCCGGGGCGCTGGGGTCGGTGATTTCACCGGCCCGCCACTGGATAGTGGTGAAGGCGCTGCCATCTTGCGGGTCACTGAAAGCGGATGCCGCAAAGGTCAGTCCATCGATCGGATAGCCGACCGCTCCTGTGTAGGTTATGGAAGGAGTGGCGGGCAGCAACCCGGCATCCACATTATCCGAGATGCTGTCCAGAAAGGCGGCCCTTCCTCCGGTGCCGACGGTGGGTTCACCTGCGAGGGTGCTCCAGCCGGTGAAGCAGAAGGCCTTCATATCAGT
>JAYVJI010000270.1:0-12007 GCA_043769435.1 Verrucomicrobiota bacterium | reverse complement strand
CCCGGCGGAACGGATATCCAGTGGATCCATGTGGATGTCCGGTGGTGATCATCCACGCCGCAACGGTAGATCAATGCTCAGTGGCCGCGCCCTGACTTGCTCCCAACTCTATCCACTCAGCGCTTGCCGAATTTTCTCCCCAGCTCCTGAAAGGAAATCTGGATGAGGGTGGGGCGTCCCTCCGGGCAGCAGTAGGGCATGTCACACGTGAGGAGGCGATGCGTCAGAGCGGCGGCCCCGGCGGCATCCAGCGGTAATTTCAGACGCGCCGCATGACGCGCGACTGCGGCGCTGAGGGCATCGTGATTGAGCCGGCGCTGTGGAGCCCGCTCCCCGGCGGCACGCAGATCACTGATTAGAGTGCTGACAAGGGTCGCGGTATCCTCTTCCTGAGCGAAGCCGGGCGGCAGGCTGTCGATCACGATAGTGTTAGGGCCAAACTCTCCTGCCCCGATGCCCATCCGGCGGAGCGCAGGCAGGTGGGGGCGGAGAAACTCGTATTCCCGGGGGTTCAACTGCAAGGTGAGCGGCACCAGCAGGCCCTGACTGGCGGCTTCGCTGCGGTCCGCCTCCCTAGCCTCAGCCTCCTCATATAAGATACGTTCCCAGGCCGCCCGGTGATCCAGAATGACGAGTCCTTCTGCTCCCTCCATGAGCCAGTAAGCCGTTCCCAGCGGTGCCCTCACCGTGAAGGGCAGCGGCTTTTCTGAGGCGTCCGGCAGCGGTGCCTCCGCTGCAGGAGGGGCTGACGGAGGGCGCTCTACATCTCTGCCACCGGACGTCTGGAAGGCCGCTGAGCCCTCACTGAAGGGAGGCAGGCTTGGACTCACCGCAGGGGGGAGCCAGTCACGCCGCAGGGCTTGCTGCTCCCGGGGAGGTATGAGTTCAGGCTGCACGGACGGCGGCTCCCAGCGAGCCACCGGCGGCAGCGTGGCTGCCACCTGCGTGGATGATTCAGGAAGGGAGGGCGCTGGAGGCAGACGCCGCAGCGCATCACTCAGGATTTCGATCAGGGCGGACTGGACCGCCAGTCCGTCGCGGAACCGGACCTCACGCTTTGCAGGATGCACGTTCACATCCACTTCCTCCGGAGCGATGGTGATGAATAAAAACACCACCGGCCACTGACCGCGGGGAAGCGCTTCCGCATAGCCTCCCCGCAGCGCATGAGTAAATACCGGGCTTTCCACCGGACGGCAGTTGAGAAAGGTATAACATAGGGCACGTGACGAGCGCGACATGCCGGCAGGACCGAGCCAGCCACTAACGGTTAGGCCGCGCAGGGTCCGCTGCGGGATTTCCAGCAAACTATCCGCCACATCATTCCCCGCCAGGCCCGCGATCCGGTCTAGAAGCCCCCCGCCGCCGGGTAGTTGAAATAACAGCCGGTCATCTCTGGTCAGGCTGAAAGCGATCCCGGGGTGGCCCAGCGCTTGGACCCTCACTTGATTTTCGATGTGGCTGGCCTCCGTCGCCTCTGCCCGGAGGAATTTCCGGCGTGCTGGCATATTGTAGAATAATTGTCTGACCTCGACACACGTCCCAGGCGCCTCCCCGCTGTCCGTAACACTCACGACATGCCCTCCCTCGACCTGGATCTCCGTGCCGCTGATCGCCTCATGCTCCCTCGTCGTCAGTGTGAATTTTGACACGCTGGCAATGCTCGGCATGGCCTCCCCGCGAAACCCCATCGTCATGATGCTGCCCAAATCCGCTGCGGTCCGCAGCTTGCTGGTCGCGTGCCTCTCAAGGCAGCGCACCGCGTCCTCCCGGCCCATGCCGGAACCATCATCCACCACCCGCATCAGCGCTATCCCGCCTCTCCTCACCAGAATATCGATCCGGCGCGCCCCTGCATCGATGCTGTTTTCTATGAGTTCCTTGATCACGGAGGCCGGCCGCTCCACTACTTCCCCCGCCGCCACCTGGCTGGCAAGAACTTCGGGCATGACGTGGATTCTCTGCATGTTGGCGTGTGCCAAGGCGGGCAATCCAGCCCACGGCAACAGCAACTTCATCAACATCAATTTACCGTGGGAGTGTAGGCGACTTGCTCTGCCATGTCCTTCTGAAAATTTAAAAAACCGGAAATCTGTTGATAAATTTCATAATTACCATAATGTTTTAAAAAACTCATCTCTTCATGAAACCGCTCCTCCTGCTCACGCTCCTGCTACCCCTGATCTGCGGCACTATGCCTGCGGGTGAGGGCCTGCGCTCTTACAGGTGCGCGAGTATGGAAGGCCTCTTCATCGGACTGGACCGGAAGGGCGAAGAATTGGCGGCCAAGTATTACATACAAGCCGTAGTGGAGGAGGCCGGTGTACAATTGATCTGCAACTCCTACCCCGACAGCAAACAGCTGGCGGAGGATGTGGCGGCGGGGCAGGTCGATGTAGTCATCGTGAGCGCTGTCGACTATTTGCAGCAAAACATGTCCACCTTTCTGAGACCGGTCGCGATCCCTGTGCGGGAAAGTCAGCCAGGTGAGAGGCTGGTGCTGAAGATCCGCAAGGGATCAGGGATCAAGTCACTGGCCGACCTGAAGGGCAAATCGATCAATCTGGATAGCGGAAAAAACCAGCCTCTGCACGCGCTTTGGCTGGACCAGCAACTGGCAGCCGAGGGTCTCCCTCCGGCACGGGAGTTTCTCTCCGGCACCGTCCCTCTTCAGGAAACCCAGCGCGCTATCCTCCCCCTGTTTTATGGCCATGCGGAAGCAGCAGTACTGACAGAACCGCTCTATGAGGCGGCCGTGGACCGGAACGCGCAGCTAGCCGAGAGGCTCGTGACGCTCAAGGAATCCGAGCCTATGACAGGATGCCTGCTCTGCGTTCACAAGGACTTTGACAAACTCTCAGCCTCAGCGCTCACCAGCGTGGCGACACATCTGGGAACTACGAAAGCAGGCATTTTCCTGCTCCAACTCCTTAAAACCAGCCACTTTGCGCCCTTCAAAGAGGAGCACCTCGACAGCACCAAGCGGCTGCTCGCCGGCAGCATTGCCAGTGTCAGCGCGCTCCCCACCCAGCCAGTGTACGGAACCATTCCAGCAAGCAAAGACCATGAGTGATACACCAGAACCAAAAAAGAAAATCATGCGCGGCATCTTCCCGCAAGTGGTATTGATCAGTGCCGCCACCGTCTGCGCATCTGTGGCCGTCTGTTCGCTCATCCTCGTCCACCGGCAGAAAGCCACTGAGTTTTTAATGCTGAAAAAACAGGCAGCCATCACCGCCGATCTCATCACCCAGGTGAGTCTTGATCAAGCACAGTGGGACAGCGTCTCGAGCGTCTCGCGGTTCACCGGAGCAGCCTACTCCGCCGGCAGTAATCCCCCCGTCTACGTGGCCGTGGCCGGATCTGCGAAAGATGGAGAAGAAGTGACCATCCAGCATGAAAATGGATGGAAGGTATTGACCCTTGACGATACATGGAGGGAGCCACCGGAAGCGACAGGTAGTGCCCGGGAACTGAATTCCCCATTCGAATTCGCCAAGGGAAAAATCCTCGACTATTCCGTCCCGATTTCTATCGGCCCCCGGAAACTGGCTGTCCTGCATGTCGGCGTGAGGATGCAGCAGGATGAGGGATTGATCCCCGTCTGGGCGCGGACTATCATCCTGACCATGCTCATCGGCAGCGGTGTGGCGGTCCTTCTGGGGCTCTACCTTTCGAGAAAGATCACTCAGCCATTCAAGAGCCTGCGCAGCTTTGCCAGCCGGTTGACCCAGGGTGACTGGAACGCCCGCGCAGAGGCCATCGGCACCATGCCGGAGGTAGAGGAGCTAACCAAAGCCATGAACACGATGGCCGACGGGCTGGGCAAAAATCACCGCGAGCTGGAAAGCGCCAATGAATGCCTGCACCAGCAGATCTCGGCACGGATCGAAGCTGAAGCCAGTCTGCAGAAGCGCATGGAGGCGGAATCCTTTATCACCAAAATCACCCGCGACTTCCTGAATGCGCCCAATGAAAAACTGAGCGAAACGATTCAGCAGACTCTGCAAAACCTTGCCCTGCAGGTCCAGGCATCAGCTGCCACGGTCGTATCACATCGCGCCGATGCCTCCGGTGCCCCGCGCAAGTGGCACTGGACAAATGGGGAGCAGCCCGTGACAGATGCGGACCAGTTCGACGCCCCGGCCACGTTTGTGGATAGTGAACCCACTGCCCTGGATGCCACCCCCGAAACCCATTCATGGATGCAACAGCGCGGCCTCGTCAGCCTCGGCCACGTCGCGCTTGGTTCCGGTGCCCAGCCTGCCGGCTATCTCACTGTCCGCAGCAGCTGTCTCAAAGGCTGGTCCAGCGTGGATGCGCAGATCATCAATTCCGTAGCGGCCACCATTTCGAATGCCCTTGAGCGCATGCGCGCTCATGAAGAACGTGAGGAAATTCACGCGCAATTACTCCAGGCTCAGAAAATGGAAGCTGTCGGCAAGCTCTCCGGCGGCATCGCGCATGACTTCAATAACATGCTGGTTCCCATCGTTGGCTACACTGATACCATCATCAACTCAGCACCTGCGGATTCGGCGTGGTTGCCGGAAATGAGGGAAATCAAGCGGGCTGCCGAGAGCGCCGCGAGTCTCACCAGACAACTGCTTTCCTTCTCACGTAAGCAGATCATGACCAAGACCGGACTGCACGTCAATGATCTCGTGGGACACGTGCAAAAAATGCTCCGCCGCACGATTGGGGAGAACATTCATCTCGAAACAAATACTGAAAAGGACCTCTGGACCATCCATGCTGACGCCTGCCAAATCGAGCAGTGTCTGGTGAATCTGACGGTCAATGCCGGCCACGCCCTAGCTGGAAGCGGCGGCACTATCCGCATCAACACAGAAATGGTGGACAGCGAAGATGCCAGCTTCAGGATGCCGGGCGGCAAGATCCACGGACTGTTTGTCAGGCTGCGGGTGAGCGATAACGGCTGCGGCATGAGTCCCGCCACTCTGGCACGCATTTTCGAACCATTCTATTCCACAAAGGGAACCGATGGCACCGGACTCGGGCTGAGCGTAGTCCACGGCATAGTCACGGACCATGGAGGCTGGATCACGGTGGATTCCGAGCTTGGGAAAGGCACTACCTTCAGCATCTACCTGCCAGCCTATCAGGAGCCCAGCGAGACGGCAGTGGAAATCCCCGTCAACATCGCTCCTGTAGTCAAAGGCACCGGTCAGCGGATACTCGTCATCGAGGACGAGCCCGCCGTTCTGGCCTTCGTCCGTGCCGCCCTCAAGCAAAACGGCTACGCTGTTATCACCGCCGATTGCGCGGCGAAAGCGCGGACCATTTTTGGAGATTGCGGACATGAAATCGATCTTGTCATGTCGGATGTCGTCTTGCCAGATGACACCGGCCTGGATCTCTTGGAGGAATTTTTCGCCATCAAGCCATCCCTGCGCGCACTGCTGACTTCCGGTTACAGTGAAAAAGGAGCACTCGTGGAAATGGTGACCCGCCGGGGCATCGCCTTCCTGCATAAGCCCTACACGCTGGTCCACCTCCTAGACGCAGTGCGGAATTCCATCTTCGGGCTCAAGCAGGCTAGCACCATCGCCTGAAGCGGCCTACTCCCGCAGGCGCTCTTTGATCCATCGCCTGGCCTTGAACTCAAACCTCGGCAGCGTTCCCTCCGGCACTGCTTCCACCTCTATCCGGATCTGCAGCGTATCCCTGAGCGCTGCAGCGACCCTGTCTTGAATGCCCGGCGGGGAAGCCGGATACCGGGGCACTTCCACGATGACTTTGAGATCCAGCATGGACCCGTTGCGGACTTCACGCACTTGGTATTCCCGGACCTCGGGAAAGCGCTGGATCACCCCGTCCAGCGCAGAGGGATAGACGTTCACGCCGCGGACGCAGACCATATCGTCCAGCCGGCCCAGGATCCCGCCATCAAGACAGAGCGCTCCATCACCGGCATAAAATTTCCTGACAAGGTCGCCGGTGCGGTAGCGCAGCATGGGACAGCCCAGCCGGTTCAGCGTCGTCAGGACCAACTCCCCTTCCGCACCCTCCATGACTTCCTCCCCGGTGGCAGGATCAATGATCTCTGCGAAGTGCACATCCTCCAGCAGACGGAGCCTGCAGGCTTGCTCCGGATCCTCACAACTCACCGGGCCGGTCTCCGTCAACCCATGGTGGTCAAAAATCCTTGCCCCTGGCCATAACTCTCCTAGGCGGGCCCGCACCGCCAGTTGGCTGCCGCCCGGCTCTCCGGCCACGATGATGAGCCGCACGGCAAATGGCGCATCCTTCAAGCCGGGACTAGCCCTCCGCTCCTCACCCATGTGCATGGCATAGGAAGGCGTGGTCGCGAAGACCGTAATCCCATGCTGCAGCATGAGCTGCAGCCGGGCCACGGTGCTCATACCTCCACCGGGAATCACCATGCAGCCCAACCGCGAGGCCGCTTCAAAGGCTGTCCAAAAGCCCAGAAAGGGACCAAAGGAAAACGGGAAAAAGAGGCGGTCCTCCCCTGGTTCCAGAAAGGCCATATCGTAGATGCTGTTCCACGCAGCCAGCATCGCATTCCAGTCATCCCGGCTGTCCAGCCAAGTCAAAGGCTGACCCGTGGTGCCACTGGTCTGGCAAAACCGCGTGTAGTTCTCCAGCGGATAGGAAAGATTGCTCCCATATGGCGGCCACGACTCACGATCAGCGACGATGACCCGCTTCGTCATTAACGGACAAAGCCTCACATAATCGTCCAGCGAGCTGATGGATAAATGCTCCAGCCGTTTCCGGTGAAAAGGGTTAGTGATGAGGATGGTGTCCAGCACCGAGCGCAGCCGCTCCCACTGCTGGCTGCGGATGATATTCCGCTGACGGGCGAGTTCTAGGTGCCGAGGCAGACTCACTGGTTAGCTCACGTGGTAGCTGCGGGTGGTCACATCCACGGAGCCCACCGCGATTACAGCCCTGCCGCCGGCTGCCGCTGCGGCCTTGGCTTCACCTAGCTTTGCCGGAGTCGGTGCCCCGGGAGGGGCCGGCTTGAAGCGCATCACCATGGCCGTGCCGACCATGGCCAGGATGACACCGGCCACGAACTTCCAGTTCACGTGCCCCCAGTTTCCTTCCTTCGTGGTAGAGATGATCGTATTGACTATAGGCGCCCCGGCAAAAACGATGGCGGGGACGATCAGCGGCAGCAACTTCGACTCAGCAGGGTTGGTGCCACTGCTCAGCGCCATGAGGAGAAAAAAGGCACCTACCGCGCCGGCGATCCCGGCCACAAGGCTCAAAGCCCAGCCGGCAGTGGGCAGGTTCATGATCGTTCCGCGGCTTTTCAATACCACCAGCGGCGCCACTACCGCGACCAGCACGTAAGCGATTCCCACAAAGAGAAACGCCTTCATCCGTGCACCGGTCGGATCCTCTTTGCCCATATTCTGGGCGCCCATATGCAGCAAGACGCTGTAGCCGCCCCAGCAGAGCACGGTTCCAAGGGAGTAGGAGAGAGCGGTATTATTGAGTGGCAGGTTCACGGATATGGATGGCGGTCAGAGTTGGCGGAGAAGTTCTTCCGGAGCAGCGTGTATCGCAGTGCGGAAATCCTCAGGGATCAAGGTGGAAATCATACGTCCATTTTCCGGCGATGCTTGCACCGCCACCACAACTAACTCACCTGATGCCGCCAGCACACGGTCCGCCGCAGCTTCCGGCAGCTTCCAAAAGCGAAACGCATAACGGATGGCCCGGGTCCGCAACTCGGCGACGAGCAGTTCCACGTCCACCTCCTCCCCAAACTGTAGCGGTGCCCGGTATTGAGCGGATGCCTTCAGCCGGGGCCAGCCCACTAGCGCCTGCGGATGCCCATGCTCGAGGGGGTGGATACTCAAGCCCAGCGACCGGTAGAAGGCGTGCTCCGTCTCTTCCATCCAGCGGAAGAAATTGGAAAAATGCATGATGCCCGCGAGGTCTGTTTCGGAAAACGTCACCCGCCGGCGCATAGAAAACTGATGAGCCATATCTTCCCGGAATGGCCCGCGAATCCCTGCAGTTCAACCCTCAATCCGGGGGAATCTCCACCACCACGCGGTAGTATCTATGAGCCGCATCACCGGACACCAGCCAGTCCACTGTCTCCAGAACAGTGTCGGCCCTGCGGCTTTTGACGGTGGCCCAGCCAGCAAGATCATCGCTGCCTTCCAGTCGGTAGCTCCGGCCCGGCCGGGCGGTAAACATGATATGGATGCCGGCAGCATCAGTCAGAGAGGCGGCCTGAAAAGCGCTGCCGCCATCACGTGGCAAAGTCCCAGCCACATACTCGGCCAGATTGTCGCGGCCATCTGCATCAAAGTCCTGAGCCGCATCCGCAGCCACATCCGGATCAAAGCCGTTAGCTATCTCCCAGTCGTTAGGCATTCCATCAGCGTCCCGGTCCGGATCGGGCACGAACGTGGTCTCCAGCAGGGCGCTCCACGTGGTCCCGCTCAGCACGCGGGCCTTCAGCGTCTGCGTGCCGGCCAGGGAAATGGCGCTGCTATATGTTAGCGCAGCAGGACTCGCCGCACCACCGCTCACCCGGGGATCTGATCCATCCAGCGTATAGCGGATGGATCCACCGGCATTGCTATGCGTGAGCACAGCAGCAAATCCCGGCAGGTAGTAGCCGCCGAACTGGTTCACATCCGGAGCACTCACTGAGGGGTAAAGGCCGCCCGCGCGGTAACGCTGCAGCGCCGTAGCGTTTATCTGCGGCCAGTAATTCACAGCCATCCAGTTCAAGTGGCTCTGCCATTCCACCTCGCGGCGGTAAGGCTGCCCAGGATTGACAAGGTTAGGCTGATAGTCGCCCCAGCGCGCAGACTCGGCCACTATAGCCTTGTCTATTTCCGTGACTCTGGCATCCCACCGCGCTTTAGCGCTGACAGTGCTCAGCGCTCCAGCGTTGAAGAGATGCCGGTGGACCCGGTCTGCAAATTTCATCCGGAAGTCCGCGCTCCCCTGGCGCAGTGCATAGTAGGGCTGCGTGGGCGTATTCGCAGCATTCGCATCCACGTACTTCGCAGGGGATGTCTGCCACGAGGTCCGTTCATAGATCACGTTTTCATTACTGATTTCCTGATCCCACGAGAAGAAATGAAACCCGTCATTGATACCGGCGGTGTTCCGCGTGGCCCGGCCTGCCCACCAGTTATGATTCGGCCAGTCATCCGCACCATGATAGATGTGCAGCAACATGTAGTCGATGAGACTGACCGCATTCAGCAAAACCGGGAACGCCGCATTGCGTGTGCCGTCCGGATTCTTTCCCTGCATTTGCTGAAAAGCAGCGTCCCCTGCGCTTCCGCTTCCCAGCGCCATCAACTGCTGCCATGCCGTGTAGTTCCCGCTTTTCAGCTCTGCAAAATCGACCAGCACATCATACTCCCCGGGACTGCCTCCCAGGTGTGACGCCTGAAAATCCTCGTCCGGATGCTCGCACAGATTATACAGCCCCCAGTAGATACCATTCAGATATACATGACAATAACGGCCATGCGCCGAGGGCTGGCCCATTGCTATCTGTGAGTCCCTCACCCATTGGTCCCGCACATAGCTGGCCCACGCCCGCGCCCACCGCTGGTAGCTCGCACCACCGGGGCCTAGGCCTACCGGAGCCCACTCCGTGCATGGAAAAGTATCCGTGCTGCCCGCCCGCAGTATCAACTGGTCAAACTCCGCAACAGGACTGCCGGGAAAGAGCGGATGCTTTAGCTTTGTCTCTCCATAGGCAGAGCGGAAAAACATCTTCATGCCATGCTTCGGCGTGAATGATTTGTCCCGGCTAATATTGCCATGGATAGCGAGGCCAAAGTTGATATGAAATCCGTCGGCACTGGATGCCTCCATCCATTCAGCACTGGCCGGACGCTCCCATGCCTCGCCACGCGCGCTGCTGTTGGCGTAGATCCCGCCCGCACCCCAGATATCATCCGGCGTGGCCGTGATGCTAAGAGTTGGAATGGCCAGTAGTGCGTCCCTGACAGTATAGGATGGCTGCGCGCCATTCACCACTCGCGCATCCATCGTGTAGTCACCAGGTGCCCCGCCAGGCCACGTAACTGGCGCGGCCGCAGGCCGTTGCTGGTTCGGCACCGCATTCACATACAGGTAAGTGTGGGTGTCCACATTCGCCGGCCCTAGATCACTGCCGGGCACGTAGGCCGCTGCCCGTAGTGTAGTAGTGGTGGTGATGCTCAGCATAGCCGGGGAGGGCGACTGCGTCCCGTTACCGGGAGAAGGCAGGCTCCCATCCGTAGTGTAGACCACCACCGCCCCGGGCGTGGCGCAGGAAATCGTCACCGCTTGCGGTGTCTCATAAAAACCCCGGTCAGGCGTAAAAACGGTATCCGCTACAAAGCCGGAAAAGCCTTCCCCATTGGCAACGCCCGGCGTGGGCGTCGTAAAAAAGCGTCCCGCTTGGAATGTCCCGGAAACCAGCTCCGGCAGCACCAGGAAATCCGGATCCGCTGCGCTGGCATTCATTCCCTGAATCGCAAGCATGTTAGTCCCCGCCACGAGTAATGCCGCATACCGTGAAGCATCAATTTCCTCAGAGACGAGCCCGGCTCCGCCATCGCGGGCACTGACAGTGGAGGCGTTGAACGCCGGAGCCAGACCTTGCGGGGTATTGCGCCGGGCGATTTCCGTTCCGTTCAGCCAAGCGATGAATCCATCGTCATAACGCATTTTCAAAACCAGCAAATCCTGTTCCGATGGATCCGGCAGGCTAAAGGGAATACGGACCAATGCCGAGGCGTTCACATTCCGCATGGCGGCTGCAAGATCAGTCGCAATCAGCGGCCCCAGCGATTTGACTGCCAGCGGTGAAGCGCCACCCGCCAGCGCGGCTACCTGGGATGGGCTAAGCACGCTGTCCCAGATGGCAAAATCATCCACCAGTCCGAGATAGCCAGAAACTCCCGCTCCATTACCGGCACCAAGGTAGAGGCTGCGGAAATTCAACATGGCATCGGAATTCGAGCCGGAATGAATCAGCGCGCCGTTTTGCCAGATCTCCTTTCTGTCGCCACGCTTCTGAAACACATAGTGATTCCACTGCCCCCGCCAGTGGGCCGGATTGGGATCGCCGGTGGAAAGCCGCTGCCGCGTAGGGTCACAGCACCCGGCTGTATCCCAGTATATCACGGAGTCGCTCCACGGCACATGCGAGCCCAGCACCCGTGTTCCCGCGCCATTCGGTTCACTCCCCGCTAGGAAGAGAAACCCTTCAGCAGGCTGCGCCGTAGCCCCGTAAACCCACGCGCTGATGGCGACGGTGTTTTTTGCAGTGATCGCATCAAACGCACCCGACGCGGCACCGGTGAAATGAATAACACCGGTTCCTGCAAAGTTCATAGCCCTGTCACCAGCCATGCCAGAACGACCGCCTCCACTGGCAGTGTAAACGGCATTTACCACCGTGCCGGTAAGCCCGCGCCCGGAGGCATCAGCGGCTGCCGCGGGAGCAGAGGCGTCATTGAAGTTCCAGTAACCAAGCGGGCCATTTCCGTTGAGGCCGCCGCTCTCATCAAAGCCAATACCGGTCGCCGCTGCAGTCCATGCGCTGTCATTGAAACCAGTACGGGCTGTCCACCCGGCCACATTGCCTGTGGGGACCAGCACCTTTGCCGCCGCACCCGCTGCCAGACTGGGCACCGCATTCAAGCGACGCGCCGTGCCATAAGAAATGTTAGGCGATTGAGAGGGATAATTCAGGATCTGACTGGCAACTGTCAACCCATCCGGCTTGACCAGCAGGAGGGACTCTCCGTCAGGATCCAGCTTGAAGTTCGTGTGCAGCGGAGCGCCCGGCACGCGGCGGTTTTTTGAGGAGGCAAAGACCACCATGCTCCGCCCGGCGGGCAACACGACCGGAGCCGGAAACTGCCACTTTGTCATCGCTGCCGCCACATCGGTCAGATACCAGCCACCCAGATTCACCGCAGTCGGACCAGGATTAGTGATCTCTATCCAGTCCGGCGAGGTCCCCTCCTCATCCTCC
>JAYVJI010000269.1:0-5758 GCA_043769435.1 Verrucomicrobiota bacterium | reverse complement strand
CCCGCCGGCACGCCTCCTGCGGAGTTCTTCGCCTTTCTCCAGCAGCAGGGCTATCTGCGGATCCTCGCCTTTGGCGACATTTACAGAACAGATGAGCCTCATGCATACACCCGAAAATCACTGCCTGCGGTGGTTCCTGTTATTCAGGACCGGCTGAAGGCAGATCTCCCTAACACCGGTCGCCTGACCGAAGCCGTGGAAACTGCCTTTCACCTGGGTAAGGGCCGCATGGACCTGATGTCTGCCGATGGCAGCGAGGTCATGTCATTTTCCAAAGGCTGGCACTGCGCCGCCTGTGATGTCACCCTGCGCGAGCCGGGGCCGGCGCTGTTCACTTTCAATAACGCCATAGGTGCCTGCCCTGCCTGCCGGGGCTTTGGCCGGACCATCGGCATCGATCTCGACCGGGCGATCCCTGACAAATCACTCAGCATCAGGAACGGACTGGTGAAGGCCTTCACCGGTCTCACATATGGTGAGTCCCAGCGGGATCTGGAGAGGGCGGCCCGGGCCCGCCGCGTGCCCCTGGACAAGCCCTTCGAGGATTTGAAAAAAGAGGACCAGGAATGGCTGGTGCATGGCGAGCACGGCCCCGGCGCATCCCCGGATACCGTGTGGGAGGCAGGCGAATGGTACGGCGTGCAGGGCTTCTTCGATTTTCTGGAAAAGAACTCCTACAAGATGCACGTGCGGGTTTTTCTGAGCCGGTTTCGCACTTACACCTTGTGCCGGACCTGCAATGGCGGGCGGCTCACAAAGGAAGCCATGGCCTACACCGCTGGCGGGCTCACGCTCCCGCAGTGGTGGCAGCTGGCCATCAGCGACCTGATCCCGGAAGTGCGCGGCGTGGCCCTGCCGGCGGATGACAGGACCGCGCTGCTCGTGCGGGATGAGATAGTCAGCCGGCTGCGCTACCTCGAGCATGTGGGGCTCGGTTACCTAAATCTCGACCGCGCCAGCCGGACCCTCAGCGGCGGCGAGGTGATGCGGGTGAATCTCACGACCTGCCTAGGTGCTTCACTGGTGAATACGCTCTTCGTCCTTGATGAGCCCAGCATCGGTCTGCACCCCCGGGACACCGGACGCCTCATCGACGTCATGCAAAACCTGCGTGACAAAGGAAACACACTTCTGGTAGTGGAGCATGAAGAGAGCGTCATGCGCGCTGCGGATAACCTTATTGAGATAGGCCCCGGCCGCGGCGAGCAGGGCGGGCACCTCGTCTACCATGGACCGTATGACCGGCTGCACACCGCGGAAAATTCCCTGACTGCGGACTACCTTTTGGGCCGGAAATGCATCCCCGTGCCGGCCTGCCGCCGCACCCCGGAGAAGGGGAGGGAACTGCGTATCATCCGGGCGTCCGAAAACAATCTCCGGAACATCGACGTGGTCATTCCGCTAGGAATTTTCTGCTGTGTCAGTGGTGTGAGCGGCAGCGGAAAGAGCACCCTCGTGCATCAGGTGCTCTATGAAAACCTGCTGCGCAAAAAAGGTGACATCAGCGAGAACGAGCCCGGCAAGTGCCGGGACATCACCGGCCACGAATCCGTGACCTCCGTAGTGATGGTGGACCAAAGCCCGCCGGGCCGCACCCCGCGCAGCACCCCTGCCGTCTACACCGGAGCCTATGAACACATTCGCCAGCTCTTCGCGGACACGCCTGCCGCCCGGGAGCAGGAGCTGGCCTCAGGCTATTTTTCATTCAACAGCGGCACGGGCCGCTGCGCCCGGTGTCAGGGAGCTGGCTATGAAAAAGTGGAGATGCAGTTTCTCAGCGATCTCTATGTGAAGTGTCAGGAATGTGAGGGCCGGCGCTTTCGTCCCGAGGCGCTCAGTATTCGCTATAAGGGAAAAAACGTCCATGAAGTCCTTGAGATGACGGTGATGGAAGCCATCGCTTTTTTTAGTCAGGATGGGATGCCGGCCCCGGCCAAAGTCGCCTCTGCACTGGCCGTATTGGCTAGTGTGGGCCTTGGGTACTTGCGGCTGGGACAACCGCTCAATACCCTGAGTGGCGGCGAGAGCCAGCGCCTCAAACTCGTGGGCCACCTGCTGGAGGGCGGCAAAGCACGTACGCTCTTCATCCTGGATGAGCCCACCACCGGGCTGCATTTTGATGACATCGCCCTGCTCCTGAACGTCTTTCAGCGGCTGGTGGACAGTGGCCACAGCCTCCTCGTCATTGAGCATAATATGGACGTGCTGAAGTGCGCTGACTGGCTCATCGACCTAGGACCGGATGCAGGGGACCGTGGAGGAGAGGTGGTCGCCGCCGGCACCCCTGAGGAAGTCGCGCGCATACCAGCTTCACACACCGGCCAGCACCTGCAGGATAAGCTTCCTGCCAGCTTCAGCAGCCGAGTGGCGGAGGAGGCTCCGGTTTACTCTTCCCTCAAGCCGTCACTCCACCCCGCCGCCGCTCATTCCATAGTCATCCAGGGAGCCCGCGAGCATAATCTGAAAAACATCTCCGTCGAGATCCCCCGGGATAAGCTAGTAGTGGTCACCGGGCTCAGCGGCAGCGGCAAGAGCACGCTGGCCTTTGACATCGTCTTCGCTGAAGGGCAGCGCCGCTTCCTCGACAGCATGTCCACCTATGCCCGCCAGTTCATGGAACAGATGGAGCGGCCGGAAGTGGACAGCATCGCCGGGCTTCCGCCGACCATTGCCATCGAGCAGCGGCTGACACGCGGTGGAGGTAAAAGCACCGTGGCCACGGTCACCGAGATCTATCATTTCCTGCGCCTGCTCTACGCCAAGACCGGTGAGCAGCATTGCCCGCAGTGCCGCGTGCCCGTCCTCCAGCAAACCTCCGGAGCCATCGCTCAGGCCATCCGGGCAGCCGTGAAAAAGGGAGCTGTTAGGGTGTGTGTGCCTATGATCCGGGGGCGGAAGGGCTTTCATACCGCCATCGCTCAGAATGCCATGCGGCAGGGCTTCATGGAGCTGGTGGTGGATGGCAAGGTCACGCCCACCGCCTCGTTCAAGAAGCTGGAGCGGTTCAAGGAACACACGATCGATGGAGTGGTCGCCCAGCTCACTAGGGAACCGGGGATCGCGGAGTTAGACGACATCGTGACGCGGGGACTGAGCGCCGGGCGCGGAGTCATGAAGCTGTTAGACGCGAAGGGGCGCACGACAGTGCTCAACAGCCGCCGCTGCTGCCCGGACTGCGGAGAGTCATTCGATGAGCTGGACCCCCGGCTTTTCAGCTTCAACAGTCCGCACGGCTGGTGCCTTGAGTGCCGGGGCTACGGCACCCTCCGCGGTCATATGGAACTGGACATTGAACGCGCCGCCTCAGTCATGGAGGCAGAGATGATGGAGGATCTGCGCCGGGGCACTGACGACGACGATAAGACCCGGCCATGCGAGGCCTGCCAGGGACACAGGCTCAACCCGGCCGCGTCCAGCGTCTTCGTTCAGGGCATGAACCTCGGCAGCCTGACGGCCCTGCCGGTGCGGGAACTCAGCGCGCGGCTAGCTTCCTTCAGCTTCACAGGAAATCAGGAAATCATCGCCCGGGACATCATGATGGAAATCGGTCAGCGGCTGAAGTTTCTCGAAGAAGTCGGCCTGGGCTACCTCCAGCTCAGCCGCAGTGCCACCACGCTGAGCGGAGGCGAGAGTCAGCGTATCCGCCTGGCCGCTCAGCTGGGATCAAACCTCACCGGCGTTCTCTACGTGCTCGATGAACCCACCATCGGCCTCCACCCCAGGGACAACGAAAAGCTGCTGAATACCCTCGTGGCCCTCCGGGATAAAGGAAACAGCCTCCTCGTAGTGGAGCATGATGAAGAGACCATGCGGCGCAGCGACCTCATCCTCGATCTCGGCCCCGGCGCGGGCATGTTCGGCGGCCACGTCGTCGCATCCGGGACCGTAGAGGAGATCCGACTGGATAGCCATTCCGTGACCGGTGCGGTGCTGGGTAAGCCCACCGTGCATCCCTCCCGCGGCAGCCGCCGCCCGATGCCCGCCGCCGGGGCCAGGACCGGATGGCTGCGCGTGAAGGGAGCCTGTGCCAACAACCTGCGCGCTGTAGACGTCAGCATTCCCACCCAGCGCTTCACCGTCCTCACCGGTGTGAGCGGCAGTGGAAAAAGCTCTTTCATGCGCGGCGTGCTGGAGCCCGCCGTCAGCGCCGCTCTGCGCGCCCGGCGGACCACTGCACTGGATGCGGCCTTTCTGAAAACACATGGCCTCACCGGCGCTCTGGCCAGTCTCTCGGGCCTAGAGGAAGTCTCCGCCGTCTATGAGGTGGATCAGTCGCCCATCGGAAAAACCAGCCGCAGCACCCCGGCCACCTACATCAAGGTCTTTGATGACATCCGCGCCCTCTATGCTGCCCTGCCTGGATCAAAAATGCGCGGCTACACCGCCAGCCGCTTCAGCTTCAACACTGAAGGCGGACGCTGCGAGACCTGTGGCGGAAACGGCAACATCAAACACGAGATGGCATTCCTCCCCACGAGCCACGTCCTCTGTAGCGACTGCCGCGGCTCACGTTATAACGCCGCCACCCTAGAGATAGAATACAACGGGAAAAACATTGGCCAGGTCATGAATATGACCATCAGCGAGGCCAGTGAATTCTTCAGCGCCCACAGCCGCATCGCCAGACCCCTAGAACTGCTCACCGAGACCGGCACCGGCTATCTCCGGCTCGGCCAGCCCAGCCCGACCCTGTCCGGCGGAGAAGCCCAGCGCATCAAGCTCGTGGCTGAACTCAGCCGCGGCGCCCAGCGCACCGCCACTGAACGCATCCGCAAAAACCGCAGCGGCACGGGAAACCTCTACCTGATTGAGGAACCCACCATCGGCCTGCATCCCGCAGACGTGGCCCGGCTCGTGGATGTGCTCCACCGTCTCGTGGATGACGGCCACACCGTGATCGTTATTGAGCATAACCTAGACATCATGGCAGAGGCGGACTGGATCATCGACATCGGCCCGGAAGCAGGAGCAGAGGGCGGCACCGTAGTCGCCGCCGGCACCCCAGAGGAAGTCGCAAAAAGCAAAACCAGCCGCACGGCCAGGTTCCTCAAAACCGTGCTCCCTTGATTGACTTGATTGACTAAAAGCACGCGAATCACCTTGCCAGAAATCACTGCCCCGGAACAGAAACTAGGCACGGAACCAACCCTTGCCCGTCAGGCCATCCGCATCCATTTCCCCGCCACCATGATCCGTCTCTTTGTTGTCGCCCTGTTCTTGCTTCTCCCGCATTCACTCCTCGCGGATCTGCCGGCTTATCTTAAAAAGCCATCGGACTACAAGTGGGCACCGGTCTCCACTGCGCAGGTGAATGAATGCCGCATCCAGCTATTGCGCCTGACCTCGCAGGTCTGGCAGGGCATCACATGGGAGCACGACCTCCTGGTCATTGTGCCGCCGGAGGCCCAGCCGGGGCAGCCGGTTTTCATCACGAATACCGGCGGCAGCGCGAACCCCAAACACTATCCCATGCTCTCTCTGATAGCCCGGCAGGTGAAGGTCCCCTGCGCCTTTCTATTCCAGATTCCCAACCAGCCATTATTCGACGGAAAGAAGGAGGACGCACTCATCGCAGAAACATTCGTCCGCTACCTGGAGACTGGAGATGAATCATGGCCCCTGTTATTCCCCATGGTCCGCAGCGTCGTCCGTGCCATGGATGCCCTCCAGGAATGGGGCGCGGAAAACCTCGGTGCAAAGCCCGGCAAGTTCATCCTCACCGGCGCGTCCAAGCGCGGCTGGACCACGTGGACCACCG
>JAYVJI010000268.1:0-6022 GCA_043769435.1 Verrucomicrobiota bacterium | reverse complement strand
GAACAGCCCGAGCAAGCGAGCCAGTATTCTCCGCCGCCTCGTCCTGATGACGTGGCTGACGGCGGTGTTCAGCGTAGTGGTCTTCGCGTACTTCCTAGTGGAGGGACTGCGCCGCGCCATGAACAGTGAACTGGATGACCGCGCGGACCAGCTGGTCTCGATGATGGAGGAGGAAATGAAGAATGACAGCCTCTTCAGCCGACGCAGTGATGTTATCCTATATGTGATGGATGTGCTGCGGCGGAACCAAGGGAGCACGGCATACATCTGTCTCCAACTTAACGAAGAGGGGCCGGACAAGCACCCCGCTGGTTTTCTCTTCACCCCGCCTGCGCTGGAGCCCGGTGTGCGGAATCTGCATCAGGGGACGATCCCGTGGAAGCGGCAGGACGCGCACGAGGCATCCGCTGCTCCGTGGAGGGAGGACCGGGAGGCTACCGTCAATGGGAGGGGCCGCGACGTGACAGCTTCGTTCCTGACCACTCCCAGGGATGTCCGGCATTTTTCCCGAGCCTGCACTAACAGTATCGCTACCACATGGGGCACTATTTCTGTGGGCATGACGCTGGATGGTGTGAACCGGGCTTTGGGGGCGGTCTACCGCTCCGCCTGGATCACCGGGGGGGCGTTGATGCTGGTAGGGGCGCTGGCGGCTTACGTGCTGGCCAGCAACCTCATCAAGCCACTGCGCGCGCTGCAGTCACTGGCTGCCAAGGTCAGCGGAGGGGCGCTCAATGCCCGGGCCAACGTCACGGCGGGCGGTGAAATCGGAGACCTTGCGGACTCGATGAATAACATGATCGAGTCGCTGGAACAGTCACAGTCCAAGCTGAAGGACTCGCTGAAGAGCGCGGCCTCCCTGCGGGAAAAGGAAATACTCCTGCGGGAAATCCACCACCGGGTGAAGAATAACATGCAGATTCTAACAAGTCTGCTGCGTCTCCAGACCCGTCAGGCGGAAAGCCCAAAACTGCGGGAAGTGCTCCAGGAAAGTGAGGCGCGGATCCGTTCCATGGGCCTGCTCCATGAGAAGCTTTATCAAAGCGAGAGTGTTTCCTTTATCGACATGCACGGCTACCTGCGTACGCTCACTGGTGAACTCACGCGTGTGAATACGCCGCAGGGAGCGCGGCGGGAGGTCAAGCTCAACGTGCAGGGCGTGAACATGGGTCTGGACACGGCCCTGCCTTGCGGACTCATGATCACGGAACTGGTGACCAATAGCCTGAAATATGCATTTCCAGGCAGGCCGGACGGAACTATCTACGTGAGTCTGGGCACGAATACCACCGGTGACTATCAACTTGTTGTCTGGGACAACGGCGTCGGTATGGACAGCAACTTTGACTTTGCTACAGCTACCTCCCTAGGGATGCGGCTGGTGCGCATGCTGACGGATCAGCTCAATGGAAAGCTGGCACTCGATGGCTCTCAGGGCACACGGATGGAAATCACTTTCAAAGAAACAGAATACAAAGGCCGAATCTAAACCTTCCCTGCATAATGAACCGTAGACTCCTGATCGTAGATGATGAATCGATTGTTGCCAATGACATAGCCGAGTGCCTTACACACATGGGCTGCGATGTCGTCGGGCATGCGCTATCCGGTGCTGACGCTATAGCTAAAGCGGGCGCCTACAGGCCTGATCTCATCATGATGGACATCACGCTGCAAGGCCCCATGGATGGGGTGGAGGCGGCCACCATCATCCGGGAGCGGTATGATATTCCTTGTATTTTCCTCACGGCCTATTCTGACAGCGTCGTGCTGTCCCGGGCTAAGAAGGCGGCCCCGGCGGGCTACATGGTCAAGCCCTTTGAAGAGGCCGGGCTCCGGTCCGCTGTGGAAATAGCCCTGTATAAGGTGGATCTGGAGCGTGATCTCAGCCAGCAGCGGGAACTCCTCGCCACCACGCTTCATTCCATCAGTGATGCGGTGGTCGCCACTGATGAGCAGGGCATCATCCGCCTGATCAATCCCGTGGCGGAAAGCATGACAGGCTGGACGGCAGCTGAAGCGATAGGAACCAGCGTGGATAAAGTGGTAGTCCTCTACGATGAAAATGAGCAGAGTCACGTGGCGAATCTGGTGCAGAGGGTGCTGCGGGAACGCGGGGCTGTCAGCATTGACCGGGGGAGGATCATCTGGCACCGCTCAGGCTCTCTGCGTCCTGTCACTGAGACCGCCTGCCCCATCTTTAATAACCGGGGTGAACTCACCGGGGCCGTATTGACCGTGCGGGACGCCACTGAGCGACGCGCCGCAGAGCGCGCCAGTGACGAGGAGCAGCAGCGGCTGGAGGAGCTGGTCCTAGCCCGGACCGTGGAGATCCGGCAGACGAATGAGCAGCTGACTGCGGAGGTGGAGGAGCGGCGGCGCGCGCAGAATGCCGTCGCCCGGCAGGTGTTGATCGAGCAGTTCCTGGCAGGACTGTCGGCATTCTTTTTGAAAGCTTCGGAGGAGGAAGGCTCACAAATCATTGATCAGGCGCTGGCCGGTATAGGCACGTTTCTCAGGGCGGACCGGTGTTACCTAGTCGAGTGGTGTACGGCGGACTCTGTGCATACCACCCGCACGTGGTGTGCCCCGAATGTAGCGCCGTTGTCTCAGGAAGACACCGTCCTTCAGGTATCAGACCTGCCACCTACTCATGAAGATCCGCAGAGCCATATGTCTTGGATTTCTGCCTCCATCGCTGGCAATGTCGCGCCTGCCGTGTTCCCCCGGATCGTTGAGGCCAGGGGTGCCGCTTCACTGCTCTGGATGCGGCCTAGCAGCAGCCGCTTGAAGCTCTTTAGCATCGGCGTGGACAGCGTGCCCCGCCGTCGCGATTGGGGGGAGGATGAGCTGCGCTTCCTCAATCTGGCGGTGGACATCGTGGCTACCCAGATGGAGCGGAATGCCATCGTCGGCGAGAAAGCCCGGCTGCATTCACAACTCCAGCAGTCCATGAAAATGGAAGCCGTGGGAAAGCTCTCCGGAGGCATCGCTCATGACTTCAACAACATGCTCCTGCCCGTCATCGGGTATAGTGATATGCTGCTCACACGCATGCATCCGGATGATCCTTCTGTCCTGCAGGTGCAGGAGATCAAGAAGGCGGCGGAACGCGCCGCGAGGCTGACGAAGCAGTTGCTGGCCTTCAGCCGGAAACAGGTCGCTAAAAAATCAATCTTTGACCTCAATGAAAGTCTCACTGGCATGGGCAGAATGCTGGAGCGCATCATCGGGGAGGACATCGCTCTGACCATGCAACTGGCAAGTCCGGGCGCTGTCGTCATCAGGGCGGACCAGGGACAGCTGGAGCAGATCTTGATGAATCTGGTCATCAATGGACGGGACGCGATCCTGCTCTCGGGCATGACTGGAGGCAGCATCGTGATCCGTTCCATGCTGGTAGATGCCTCCCGGCATCCGGTCCCGCTCATAGGCGGCACGGCTAGTGCCGGCTCCTTTGCAGTGCTGTCCGTGACGGATACCGGATCCGGTATTCCGGCGGAGATTCAGGAGAGGATCTTTGAGCCGTTTTTCAGCACCAAGGGCACTGAAGGGACCGGGCTGGGGCTCTCCGTCATTTATGGAATCATCCAGGAACATGGAGGAGGGATATACCTCGACTCCGCGCCTGGCAGGGGCACTACTTTCCATGTGTTCCTCCCCGCCATGAGTGCTGGCACCGCCTGTCCTGCGCCGGCTCAGCCAGCGGCCAGCAAAGACGGATTCCGCGGCAACGGCCAGCGTGTCCTGCTCATAGAGGACGAGGATGTTGTCATCCGCATGGTGCGCACTGCCTTGTCGCAGAATGGCTACGTGGTGACCACTGCCGCCTGCGCCTCAGAAGCCCTGCAGCGCTTCAAGGAGGCGGAGGGAGCCTTCGAAATGGTCTTCTCCGACGCCGTCCTGCCGGATGGCAACGGCCTGCAGTTGCTGGATACCTTTCTGACCACCAACCCCGGCATCAGGGCACTGCTCTCCAGCGGCTACACCGACAAGTCCGCCCTGCTGGAAATGGCCCAGCAGCGCCGCATCTCCTTCCTCGCTAAACCCTACTCCTTGAGCACGCTTTTCCAGACCGTGGCGGAGGTCATGGCGGACCAGAATACCCACCTGCTCACCTGAAACAAGGTCCGGTCCCCATTCAGAAATCAGGCGCGAAAGGCTCTTTGAATTCCGCGGAAACCTCAGGATAGTGCAGGGATATGACCGCCCAGGAATTCCTCGCCATCGCCCATGACTCTCAGTTAGGACAGCTCGACACCGAGTGCCCGCATCCCCTCACGTCCCGGCTTTCCAGCCTAGCGCTGGACGCTCCTGCGGAAGGCGTCAGGGCACTGCATCAGGTGGACGTGCAGGCGCTGGCCGCGTTTTCCGCCCGGGCGGAGTCGCTCCCGCCGCTGGCTCAAGCCGTGGGAGAGGTGCTCGCTGCCGATGGACGCATTTTCCTTTGTGGTTGCGGTGCGACCGGACGCCTCAGCCTCTCGCTGGAATTCTTCTGCCGAGATGGATTGCTGCCCGCTGCCATGTCGGAACGCGTCATCGCCTTCATGGCTGGCGGGGATGTCGCGCTGATCCGTGCGGTAGAGAAGTTTGAAGATCACCCGGAATATGGCGCCCGGCAGTTGGAGGAACTGGGCTTTCGTGAGGGGGATCTGCTCATAGCCTCTACAGAAGGCGGCGAGACCCCGTGGGTCATCGGCGCTACGGAACGCGCGGCAGAGCTATCCAGCCGTCGGCCATTCTTCCTCTACTGTAATCCGGAGGCACTCCTCCGCTCCGCAGCGGCCCGTTCGCGCCGCGTGCTGGATGATCCCCGCATCCATTCCATCAACCTCGCAGTAGGCCCCATGGCCCTTAGCGGCAGCACCCGCATGCAGGCCAGCACTGTGCTCATGGCGGCCATCGGGTTTGCCATCATGCACCGCGCTGACCCGCCGCAGGCCGCAGAGGAGGCGCGCCGGCTTCATGACCTCGTCGCCGGCCAGGACTATGCCTGGCTGGCGGATTTTGTCGTGCAGGAAGCAGGCATCGTGCAGCGCAGCGAGTATGTGTTCTATGAGCCGGGGCCCTTTGGAATAACGGTCCTGACAGACACGACTGAGCGCAGCCCCACCTTCAGTCTGCTGCCCTTCGAGAGTCAGTCCGACCGGCGGCAGCCTGCTTCTTGGTGCCATCTCCTGATGCCCGCAGCGGCAGACAGCCGGGAAGCCTGGCGCAGGTTGTTGCTGCGCGCACCGCGTCCGCTGGAGTGGCCCGGCCTAGCCTCCACCACCGGGATGAAGGCCGTGCTGGCATATGATTTTTCCGGTGCGCTGCCGGCCTTACGGTCCTCGCGCACCAAAAAGGCCATGCACCACGTCCTCCGTATCGAAGGCGGTCCCGGCCGGATCAGCCTGCATCTGAATGCCCTGCACCACACCCTCACCTTCAAAGCAGCCGGCCTCGTGACCCACCTCATTCTCAAGCTCCTGCTCAATACTCACAGCACTCTGCTCATGGGCCGCCTCGGGCGCTATGAAGACAACGTCATGACATGGGTGAAGCCGGCGAATAACAAATTGATCGACCGGGCCATCCGCTACGTCAGTCTGTTATTGGAGAGGCGCACCGGACGGCCTCCCGCCTATGCTGCGGTGTGCGAGGCGCTGTTCGCCGTCATGGAGACACTGCCCCCGGGAGAATCCGTCGTCCTGCGCACCGTCGAGCGGATGCTCACGAATGGTGAACCCGCTTGAGCCCGGCGCGGAACCACCCAGCCTCAACCCACCATGATAGAATTTGCCAATCCCGCCGCCTTTTGGGCACTTCTCGCCCTGCCGGTGCTCTTCGCTTGCAAGCTGCTGGGCAATCTCCGCGCCGGCCGCGTGGCTGGCCGGATGGCTGCGCCGCGCCTCACCGCCACCCTCGTTTCCTTGGAATCCCGTACCCGCGAATGGATTTCATTCAGCCTGCACATCCTCGCCCTCACCCTATTTATCCTAGCCCTAGCCAGACCCCAGTGGGGTGAGGTGGAAGAGCAGAC
>JAYVJI010000267.1:0-2266 GCA_043769435.1 Verrucomicrobiota bacterium | reverse complement strand
TTGATGCAAAAAGTGCCATGGAGCAGGAGCGCGGTGCTCACGAAGAATCCCCAGACGAAAAGCAGGGGTGCGTTCAAGCCGGCTCCCGGGAGGTATTTTTCAAAAAGCATACCCGCCACCCACAGGACGACTCCGTAGAGGATGGGAATAACTTGATCATGCCGGTTCAGGAACACCAACTCAGGAAATTTAGCGAGGTCCTTGATGCGGTTGTAGTTGGTGGGGAAATTCCGCTGGCTGGTGAGCCAGCCTATGTGAGACCAGAGAAACCCCTTTTGCCTCGGGGAATGGATATCGTCCTCCTCGTCCGAGTGCTGGTGGTGATGACGGTGCACAGATGCCCACCATAACGCGCCGCGCTGCATCGCGGTATTTCCCCATGCGGCCATGAGAAACTGCACTAGGCGCCCGGCTTTAAAAGAGCGGTGGGAAAAATAACGATGATAGAAGGCGGTGATCGCGAACATGCGCACATAATAGAGCAGCAGTGCGGCAATGATAGCGCCCCAGCTCCAGCCCACGGCGAACACCAGCAGACAACCGGCGTGGACTATAATGAACGCCATGCATCGCTTCCAGGCGACCTTGTCTTCCTGCGAAAACACTGTGTCCACTCCCTCGGGATGGTGATCTGAATCCCACCACTGGCGCATGGCGGTGACTGTCGCTTGCCCTGCTCTCGCTAGGAAAGACGGCTTGAGTGAATCCTGACTGGTCATCAATTTAATGTTGTTTAGCGTAAAAATTTCGGCTGAATAAAATGGTGGCCACAGTTGATAGCCTGAAACGGGATCATTTCTGTGCAGTTAAGCGTTACTCGTATACGTAGTGCGGGAGGATTTGTTTCTCGCAAGCGCCTAATGATTCCATCGGGGGATTTTGTCGGGCGCCGCTCGCTTCGCCCGGGGCGTTGGGGCTTTTTGCTCTTGGTGGCTCGGCAGGGCAGGTTGCTCTCGTAGGTGCGTGTGCCGGATGCAGGCCCGCCTGTTCGCGGACTCATGTTCTATTGCCTTCATTCTGAAGTGAGGGAGCCGTAGCCATGATGCACACGCCCTACATTCCCCGCCGCCGGTTCGCTGCCGGCATTGTTCTCACCGTGTCAGCTATTATCACCGTGCTGACTTCGTGCGACAAACAGGAGGCCGCGCCCGTTGCGGCGAAGCCACCTCCGGCCCAGGCGCAGGACTGGCCGATGTGGGGCGGCACGCCGGCGCGGAATATGGTCTCGCCCGGGAAGAATCCTCCGGTGGAGTTCAAGCCCTCGCGGCAGGTTAAACACTCGGACAACGTGGTGCGGGAAACGCCAGCCACGGGCCAGAAGTGGAGCGTGCCGCTCGGCTCGCAGTCGTTCGGTACGCCCGTCGTGACGGGAGGGCGCATTCTTCTGGGCACAAACAACGAGACTCCCCGCGATCCGCGCATCACCGACGATCGCTGCGTCCTGCTTTGCCTCGATGAGAAGACCGGTGCCTTCGTCTGGCAGATGCCGTCCACCAAGCTCGGCACAGGCAAAGTATCGGACTACGAATACGTCGGCCTCGCCTCCACGGCGGCGGTGGATGGAGATCGTGTCTATGTCACCACCAATCGCTGCGAGGTCGTCTGTCTGGATCTGCACGGCATGGCCAATGGCAATCAGGGCTACCAGGACGAGGTCGGCTATTACTCGACGACGGAATGTCCCATCACCGCAACTGCCGCGACAGATGCCGATGTGATCTGGCGCTGCGACATGCGCGAGGAGGCCGGCGTTTTCCCGCACAACATGACGGCCAGCAGCGTGCTGGTGATCGGCGACCGCGTCTATGCCAACACTTCCAACGGCGTGGACTGGACGCATCAACACATTCCCGCGCCGGATGCGCCGTGCCTCATCTGTCTGGACAAAACCACCGGCAAGCTGCTCGCCGAAGAGTCCAGCGGCATCAGTCGGCGACTCCTGCACTGCTCGTGGTCCAGTCCGGCTCTGGCGCAGACCGGCGGAAAGCGGCAGATCATTTTCGGCAGCGGCGATGGCTTCTGCTACGGCTTCGATTTCAACTTCACCACGGACAAGGAAGGCCACGCCGTCTTCAAGGAACTCTGGCGCTGCGATGCCAATCCGCAGCAGTTGCGCGTGGACGGAGCAGGCCAGCCGCGTTCGTATAATGCGTACGATGGCCCCAGCGAAATCATCGCCACTCCCGTTTTCTACAAAGACAGAATCTACACCGTGATCGGCCAGGAATTCGAGCATGGCAGTGGCTCCGGCTGCCTCACCTGCATG
>JAYVJI010000266.1:0-2057 GCA_043769435.1 Verrucomicrobiota bacterium | reverse complement strand
CGCTCTCTGTTTCTATGATTTCTCCATTCTACTTCATGCGCCGCCTAGTGGTGGCGGTCGCTTTGTTTGTCACCGCGCCGTCCGTGCAGGCGGTGGTGGATGATGCGCATTCAGCAGCGCTTTCCGCAGCGACTGCGGCTGTGAAAGCCGGTTTTTCCGTTCGCCAGGAATATGCCAAAGGGACCGCCAAAAACGGCGTCGCGGTGATGGTCAAGCAGCAACTCTTTAAAGGGAATGAAGTATGGTTCTGGCTGGGTTGCGCGGCTGATGACGTGAAGTTTGAAATAGAGGTCTATAACGCCAAGGGTGAAAAAGTCAGCGTTGAGCAAAAGAGTGCCAAGGACAGCATTTCGATCCGCGTCGTGCCTGCCAAAACCGGCACTTACCGGATCGTATTCAAGCTAACCGGCAGCGATGCTGAGATGGACTGGGCTCTTGTTTACGGCTGGAAATAGCCGAATACGAACCGGTCCCGGCGGCTCAGATCATACTGACATTCCACTTGGACCAGTCCCGCGGCGGTCAGCCGCGCGGCTATTTCCTCCGTCTGGCCTGCCCCGGTTTCCATGGCCACGAGGGCACCGGTATTGAGATGCGCAGGAAGTGCGGCAATGAATCTTGTCATCAGTTCCGTGCCCAGCGGGCCACCATCCAGCGCCATGATCGGGTCACACCGGACCTCCGGTTCCAAGCCGGGGATTTCAGATGCGGGAATGTATGGCAGGTTAGCCACGATAAGGTCAAAGCGCTGATCTCCCAGCCCGGCGAACAAGTCGGTCTGCACTAGCGTGATGTTTGCGGGCGCGGGAGGTGGTTCCGGCGGGATGGCCGCCGGGACCGGAGTTGGTGACTCGGTTGCTGCTGCTTCGGCAACGGGGGCTTCCGGCGCGGCTGAATCATCCTCCGGGGCCGGAACCGGTTTTTGGGAAAGGGGATTCCGTATCAGGGTTGGTGCTTGTTGCCCGCTGCGGCAGAGTGCGGCATTTTCCTCTGCCAGGGCCAAGGCGTCGGCAGAAAAATCCGCCAGGGTCACTGCGGCTGTCGGCCATGCGTGTGCGAGCGCCAGCCCGAGGACGCCGCTGCCAGTGCCCATGTCGAGCACATTCTCCGGCGGTGCTGCTGATTTAAATCTGGCGATGATTTTCTCCGCCAGCTCTTCCGTTTCCGGCCGCGGTATCAGTGCGCGGGCATCGCAGTTGTATTCGCGTCCGCAAAACTCCACTGTGCCCAGCAAATGCTGCAAGGGTTCACGTTTGGCACGGCGTTTCACCAGATCCCGGAGAGGAGCCAGCACCTCCTCGGACAGCGGGCGGTCATAGTCCGTGTAGAGCTGCATCCGCCGACAGCCCAGCACTTTGGCCAGCAGGTGCTCCATATTCAGGCGTGCTGACTCCACCCCGGCCTTCTCCAGCCAGGGGGCTCCACTGCGCAGCGTCTCCAGAACGGTTTTCATGACGGAAGCCCTGACATGCCCCCGCCTCCCCGCAAGATGGAAGTTGCCCCTGCAAGGCAGTGCTCCACGATCACGCGGGCTGCCTCCAGCTTGGTCTGCAATGGGAGTTGCCGGGCGGTCCCGTCTCTCCATATCAGGGTCACGGCATTGTTGTCACTGTCGAATCCGGAGTCGGTCCGGCTAACGTCATTTGCCACTATCAGGTCGCAGCCCTTCCGGTCCAGCTTGCTGCGGGCATTCATCAGCAGATCATGTGTTTCCGCAGCAAAGCCGGCGAGAAATCCACGCCATTGCCACAAGCTGCGCACGGAGCCGAGGATGTCCGGCGTGCGCTCCAGCTCCAGAGTCATGCCGCCGCTGGATTTTTTGATTTTTTCAGCACTGAAACGGGCCGGACGGTAGTCCGCCACTGCCGCTGCAAAGATGGCGGCGTGCATGGCTGGCAGCGTTTCCCGGACCGCCTCAAACATTTCCTGGGCGCATGTAACCGCGACATGCTCGACCCCGGGCGGCACCGGCAGACTCACCGGACCACTGATGAGCACCACCTCCGCTCCCAGTGCTCTGCCTGCGGCGGCTAGGGCGTAGCCCATCTTTCCGGATG
>JAYVJI010000265.1:0-1637 GCA_043769435.1 Verrucomicrobiota bacterium | reverse complement strand
GTGGAAATCATCCACAACCCGTGCAGTGGTTATGGTGATTTGTACAGCATTTTTTCAATAATTTTCATAGAGAACGGGATTGGCCATGCGTAAGCCCTGCTTCTGGGGACCCCTCCAACGAGGTTATTTTTAAGAAAGCGAGAAAGCCTTCTCAGATGAGGAGGTTTTGGAGGCGTTTGTCAAGGATGTGTGTTGGGTTTGGATTTTCATGCCCACAAAATAGAGCCGAATTCAGTAGTGACGCCAATAAAAGCTCCGAGTAAATGCCTGACAACTCCGGCCAGCATGTCGATGCGGACGGTGGATGTCGTGAGCACTTCGAATTTCAGGTAGTCTAGGGTATCGCCTACTACACCGGGTGCACCGGGTTTGCCTGAGCTTCGATTGATACTTCCGCAAACGTCAATCAGACCCGGCGATGGAGCTATAGTAGTCGGTCCCGCTTGAGGCTGGGCCAGTCGTCATTTTGACGGTATAGGGAACTCAGGTGTAGCGGAAACGACGACAGGTGCGGTGACTTTTTCAATATCCACCGCCACCACTTTGTATTCCGGGCACATGGTGTCCTCATCGCATTCGCTGCTGGTCACGATGTTCACCAGCACTTCCGGAAAGTGGAAGGTGCAGTAGAGAATCCCTGGCTTCACCTCGGTGGACACCCGCGCCTGCATCGGTACTTCTCCGCGGGCCGAGCTGACAAGGACGGCATCCCCGTCCGCGATTCCCTTTCGCGCGGCATCATCTGGATGAATGGCCAGCGTGTCCCCGGTGACGATGTCTACGTTTCCAGTGCGGCGGGTCATGGTGCCGCAGTTATAGTGCTCGAGGATCCGGCCTGTTGTCAGGATAAAGGGGAATTCCTTCGCGTGCTTCACGATCTCATTCGATTCCTTGAAATTGAAAAAGTGGAACTTTCCAAGCCCGCGCTTGAAGGTGTCGAGGTGGAGGCGCTCGGTGCCGATGTTACCTTCTGAGATGGGCCATTGCCGGCCCTGATCGGTGAGGCCTTCCCATGTCGCGCCTTTGAAAAAGGGCACGATGCGGGCGATCTCTGCGAGCACTCCATCCGGCGTGTAGTCCTCCTGCGGGCAGCCCATCCGCTGCATGATGTCCGTCATGATGACGCCGTCGGGCTTGGTGCCTGCGATGGGCGGGATGACGGCATTCACCCGCTGCACCCGGCGCTCGCCGTTGGTGAAGGTGCCGCTTTTCTCAAGGAATGAGGAGGCGGGTAGCACTACGTGAGCCATTTCTGCAGTCGGGGTCATGAAGAGTTCCTGGACGACGAGGAACTCCAGCGCTCCCAGCGCTGCCCTGACGTGGTGTGTGTTCGGATCGGTCTGGACCATGTCCTCCCCCATGATCCACATGGCCTTCAGTTTGCCGGCTAGGGCCGCGTCATACATCTGCGGGATCTTCCAGCCAATTTGGTCGGACAGATGCACCCCGTAGAATTCCTCATAGAGTTTGTGCATCGCCGGATCATTCACCTGCAGATAGCCGGCGCCTTGGTGCGGCTGGCAACCCATGTCTGCCGCGCCCTGGACATTGTTTTGACCACGCAGTGGATTCACGCCAACGCCTGGCCTTCCTATGTTCCCCGTCATCATGGCGATGTCGGCTATGGTCATCACCGT
>JAYVJI010000264.1:0-8429 GCA_043769435.1 Verrucomicrobiota bacterium | reverse complement strand
GTTGGGCGCGCCGTTAGCGCTTCAGACTGGTTGGATGCCCACCCGACAAAAGCCTATGGCAACGCTAGGGGTATTCGAAAAGCATTCATTCTGAGGGCTGAAGGCGCGGCTGGGATCCGTGGAGCCAACGCCAAAATGCGCTAATCAATTACTTGATGTGAGAGCGAGAAACTATGGAAGCATGGTGTTCTGCACGTGCTCTCGATGATATTTGCAGCAATGGCATATCGCGTTAGTCCGGCTGTGTTATGTATATTTAGTTTCTCCATGACCTTCTGCCGGTGTTTCTCGACTGTTTTGATACTAATGTGAAGCTTGGCGGCAGTTTCTTTGTTAGCATTGCCTTCTGCGATCATCTGGAGAACCTCTATCTCTCGAGAGCTTAAACGAGTGGCACTCTTGGCAGGGGGAGGCTCGCCTTGTTGTAGCGCTTTTTGGCGATGATGTTGTAGTCGCTGGGCAATGCCAGGGCTGACACATCTTTTCCCACTATGCACTCTGCGAATCGCCTTGGGCAGAATGCTGGCGGCGGTCTGTTTATTCAGATAGCCAGCAGCTCCCATGGCTAATACGCTTTCGACGTAAGCTTCCTCGCTGTGTGCGGAAAGGATTAGTACTTTTGTTTTAGGGCTGATGCGCAGGATCTGGCGCGTTGCCTCCAATCCATTGAGTTGTGGCATGGCTATGTCCATAATGACAACGTCGGGCACGAGCGTCCGGGTCAGATTCACCACCTCGAGACCGTTTTCAGCCTCACCGACGATTTGGATGTCTTCCTCCTGTTTGAGCAAGAGAACGAGGCCGGCACGAACCATGTGGTGATCTTCGGCTAGGATTACAGTAATCGGCGTCATGGCTGTTAGGTGTGCTTGTGGTTAGCGGGACCTAGGAAAGGCTTGCCTTGGCAGGCATGTCGAATGGCGTGTGGTAACTCACGCGGATCAGATTGTTTGACGATATATCCTGAGGCACCGAGCGCTATCGAGCGCTGGACGTAGGCATCGTCATCATGAGAGGAGAGGATCAAGACCTTCGTGGTGGCCCGGTCTTGCAGGATCAGCCTAGTGGCTTCCAATCCATTCATGAGCGGCATGGAGATGTCCATGAGCACAATATCGGGGTGTAGTCCACCGGCCATAGTCACCGCCTCAGAGCCGTTGGTGGCTTCGCCTATCACGCTCAGATCTTTCTCCATTGAAAGAAGCTCGCGCAGACTTTCCCGCACGCGTGGATTATCATCTGCAAGCAGAATAGTAATGGGATTCATTTTGGGAGGAAAAATCAAACGTTTGCCTTGGACTATACCACGCGCGTGGATGCTTGCCGGCTTATGCAAAATCGCAATTCTCATGGCCGATAGCATCCCTCATCAAACGCCATTTCGCGATGGGGTCAACACCTACCTTTGACATCGATTAAGCACCGCCCTCGCCCGCAATCTCAAAGGGTGTGACCAGTTAGTGATGTGACAGAACACAGCCGTCCCGGCTGTGCTGGCAGGGGGTGACCGTTCCGTGATGTAGCGGAACACGGCCATCTTGGCTGGGGCGGCTCGCGGTCGTCTCGCCCGCGAGCCGAAGCGGTCAAGATGACCGCTGGCCAACACAGGCGAGACGCACTGTGTTCCTCTCGCCTTTTAAAAGCATCACAGCGCGGTCACACCCTGCTGGTATGCTGGCGTCTCACCTGCATGAGTGGTGCCTTTGCAGACCCATCACCAAAAATGATCGCAGGCAAGATGCCTGCGAGCCAGCACCGGCGAGACGCCCGTGTTCCATTTCTCGGGCTCGGGCTGCTCCCCCGACATCACTAACTGGTCACACCCATTTTAAGGAACATAGAGAGTAGGGTAAGTCCCCATAGATGCGACTGACACCATCGGCTACTATAGGGTGCTCACAGTCTGCGGCTGTGCAGCATATAACACAACACAATCTATCACTCACTCACTCATATGAAATTTATTACCATATTCTTGATTTCCGTCATTTCAGCTACATTTATGGGGTGCAACAAAGAGAAAGCGGCCATTGAGGCCAAGGCGGACGCGACCAAGGACGCCATCAACGAGCGAAAAAATGCAGTAAACAACGCGGCTATGGACGCCAAAAAACAAGCCGAAATGGACGCCAAAATCAGGAAGGCTGATATTGAAGCGGCTCAAGCAGCAGCGCAGGCTCAGCTTGATGCCGACAAAAAAAAGGCAGAAGCAGCTGCGGAAGCAGCCAAGATACGGGTGGATGCCAAAAATTGACAGGCTCTGGAAAGTGAACAATCGGTTTTCTTTAAATAGTCATGAACACTCCGCATCTAAAAACTAACTGGCCTGAATTCGTAGAGAAATTAAAGGATAAATGGCCGCAGCTCACCGACGAGGATCTTCATTATATCGAGGGGGAAGAAGAGGCGATGTTCGCTCGCGTGCAGACGCGGACATCGGCTACTCGAGAGGAAGTTAATGAAGTATTGGAGATTGGAGCGAGCTGTGGTTGTGAATGAACCTGCAGCGTGGCTCCGCGCCCCGGGATGGGTTCTCACGGGTCGGCGATAGCCTTTAGAAAGTAGCCTGCGTTCGCAATCCATGCGAGCGCAGGTGCATTCTGTGCTACAGCGGAACACCCACGCGAATGCTGGTGCCACCATTGAGGGTGGAGGCGATGCTGAAGGTGCCACCTAACATTTCAACACGTTCTTTCATGCCGAGCACGCCCAGTCGATTTAGCTTGGTGGTGCCGTCTGTGCCCTCCAGCGCAAATCCTACACCATTGTCGTCGATCTCGAGTGACACCAGATCGGCAACCTGTCGGATGATAACGGTTACCTGCGTGGCGCGGGCGTGACGGTGAACATTGGTCAGTGCCTCTTGGGCGACACGATAGAACATCGTGCGTACACTGGACTCGAGCTGTTCTACGCTAGCGTCTGAGGCCAGTTGGATTTTGAGGCCGGTGCGCGTGCTGAATTCGTTCAGATAGGTTTTCAGCGCGGGCATCAATCCTAAGTCATCAAGCATGGACGGGCGTAGATCTCTGGCAAATTGATGCACGATGTCGAGAGACTGCTCGACGGATTGCCGGGCGAGCGCGATTTTTTCCCTGAGCTGCCCGGCGCTTTGGGATTGAGATTCTAGACCCGTGAGTTGAAAGCTAATGCTGGTGAGTGATTGGGCAATCACATCGTGCAGCTCACGACTAATACGCTTCCGCTCCTCTTCCTGTGCCGTCAGGAGCTGACGTGATAGGTGGCGTTGCTTCTCCTGAAGATCTCGCGAAGTTTCCAATAATTGATTCGTCATCTCCTGACTGGTCATGAGTTCATTCTCCACCTTCTTTTGCCGCTCGATGTCCCGTTCCAGTTTGTGGTTTAGTGCGGAGGCCACCGCGAGCCGACGCAGGGTCTTCTCTTTGTTCTTCCGTTCTGTGATATCCCGGATATTGCACTGGATGACCGCTTGGCCACTTTCATCATAAAGATTGGCTACTACTTCCACTTCTTGACGCTGTCCGGTAGCGCTTTTCAGCGGCAGGTTCTCATAACGCACCTGACGATCCACTTTTAATTTATCGAACATTTCCTGACTCATCGATTTGTCCTTCAGCAGGCCTATTTCATATAATTCCCGGCCGACCAATTCAGATTGATCATAACCGAGCAGGGCAGTCATGAAGGGATTGGCTTCCGTGATCTTGCAGGTGTTAGGATCCAGGAGCAGCACACCATCGTGAGCCGCTTCAAAGAGGCGGCGGTAACGAATTTCAGAGACACGGACCTTGTTCTCGGACTGTTGTCGTTCGGTGACGTCGAGGTTAGTGCCTATGACCCATTCTGCCTTTCCTTCAGAATTGCCACTTACCATGTCGAAGCATTGAATCGTGCGGCACTCCCCAGTATCGGCACGCCGGACGCGAAAGTGGCGGTTGCCACCGCCTAGACGGAGAATCACGTCCCGCAGGTAGGCTTCCTGCTCTAGCAAATCCTCCGGCAGAACCGCGTCGGCCCATACTTGATAGGAAACGATGCCTTGAGGGGTCGGTTCTATACCATAAATACGGAACATCTGAGTGTCCCAACGGACCTCATGCGTGATGACATTCCATTCCCAAATGCCCACACCCGTCGCTTCGGTGGCCAGACGGATACGATTCGCTTCCGAGCGAAGTAATTGTTCATTTTTCTTTTCTAAAGTGATATCCAATAGGGCCACAGACGCCCTGTCAGGCCGCCGGGCGGCAGGTGGCCCTGTGAAGAAAACCTTCTCCCGCACGCGCAACCAGCGGACTTCGCCATCGGGCCGCACGATGCGGTGCTCCATGGACAACCACCCATCTGCGGCCGGGTCAAGAGAAGCGGAAATGAGGGGCTTTAACGCTGGTAGATCGTCTGGATGAAACAAGGCGTGCACGACGGCGCGGGGCACCACCATGGCTGACTCCCCAAGGCCAAAGAGTCGTGCAGCCTCGGGCGTGAGATGCTTCAGGTTCGTTTTGAAATCCACTTCCACAAGCGCTAGGCCGGCCACCTCCAAACCGAGTTTCAGCCGGGTCGCGCTATCGAGCAAAGCCTTCTCTGTTAGGTAGTGTGCGGTGACATCCGTAGCAATGATGCTGCATGACGTCCCGTCCCTCGCACGGCGCAGGCGGAGGCGTGCGACCTGTAGTGTCTCATCAGAACGCTCCAGTTCAAAATCCGCTTCAGGATTGGTCCCTCCGGCGAAGACGGCCTCTAAGTAGGCATCAAAGGCGTGGCGTTGGGGAGCGACAATCAACGATCGAAACGGCCTTCCCACCAGCGCAGACCTTTCCAATTTCATCATCACAGCACCGGTTTGATTCGCCAGTTGGACAGTTCCGTTGGTATCGAGCGTGAAATGGCTCACGGGGGAGAAGTCGTAGAGATCAGTGTATTTTTCGAGCAGGAGTTCTGTCGCTTCACGTGCTTCCGTGAGTTCGGCATTTTGCATTTCCAACTCGACTTGGTGCACCTGCAACTCGTGAAGCAGTCGTTTCTGATCAGTGGCCGCACGTACGGCCTCTTTTTTTATAGCATGGGGACTCTTTAGCACACGAGCTTTCGCGCGATGGCGCAAGTCGGCTGGGGCATCAGATGGCAGCGGCTCCTGTTTCATGGTGTGATGGGAAGTGGATCGATCGTTTTGGCTTTCTTTTTAGTTCGTTTTCGGCCGGGCCTGATGGTTTTACCCGCTTGGGCAGCCACTTGTTTTTCTAAAGAAGACTGCCGTCCGCGCAATCTGGACTCTAGGGTCTTGGCTACTGTAATATCGGCAAACGTAAGAACCACCCCATCAATACGATCGTCCAAGGTGCGGTAGGGCATGATGCGCACGTTGAACCATCGTCCATCATGTGCGCTAACGGATTTGTCCATAGACATCAATGTCTCTAACACTTCACGCGCATCTGCTGCAAGGTCTGTATAATTTAATTGCGAGGCCAGATCTGTAATGGCACGTCCTGCATCGCTTGGTTGAAACTTGATGATGCCAGTCATTGAGGGGGTGAATCGCCGGATATTGAGATTTCGGTCGAGAAAAAGTGTCGCGATATGTGTGCTATCGAGCAAGTTTTTGAGGTCATCGCCGGTTTTGGAAAGCTCTTCGACCTTCGTTCGCAGCTCCGCATTCACTGTTTGTAGTTCCTCATTCATGGACTGCATTTCTTCCTTGGAGGTGGTCAGTTCTTCATTGGTAGATTGCAGTTCTTCGTTAGTGGATTGGTATTCTTCATTAGTGGCGCGGAGTTCCTCCTGGACCGTTTGCATGGCTTCGAGGGTTGAGCGCGCCTCCTTCCGGATCCGCAATAGTTCCTGCTCCAGTGATGCCAGTTGCGAGGCGCCAATCGACAATTTTTTTGTCCGACTCAAAACGGGCGTGGCGACTGGTGCGGGTAGGTCAGTGAAAACGACTAAAACCATACCAAACAAGGGTCCAGGTCCATCAAGGCGACGGATAGCGACGTCCAGCCAGTGCAGGGTGCCATTGACCTCCACTTTCAGGTGGCGCAGCACCACGGTTTCCGTGCTATGAGTGGCTATTTGAAAGGCACCGGTCAATTCATAATTCAGTCCCTCGCGGGCCATGGCAAATAGATTCCAATTCGCTTTGCCTGCTGGTGGTTCAAGGTATTTCCCTGTCCGGCCACTGATGTAAAAGATGTCCCCCTCCTGACTCGTGAGCAGGGCGGGCGGGGCGTAGTGTTGCAGGATTAACTGCTCTGCCATCGTTTGCAGGCTGGCCGAGGGCTTGGCAGCGGGTGCCAAATAGGGACCGACGATTGGAACGGCGCTGAAGGGCGCGGGCATCGAAACCGGTTTCGAGTGCGAGCCGGTTTCGTTCCGCCGGTAAATTCGTGATTTCCCGCCCAACGGAGAAAATAGGCCAGCGTCCTCACCTGCCGTTTCGGCACTGCCAATGAACAAGAGACCTCCCGAATTGAGGCTGTAGTGGAACATGGGGATCAATTTCCGCTGCACACTAGCGGTAAGATAAATCATGAGATTCCGGCAACAAATGGTGTCCAACTTGGTAAAGGGTGGATCCATGAGGACGTTCTGAGTTGCAAAGGTTACCATCTGGCTGATTTCTTTACAAATCCTGAAGCCAGAGCTTTCGCTAATGAAAAACCTGCTTAGTCGATTTTGGGCTATACCGGTGACACATTTTGCCGGATAGAGGCCTTGCCGTGCGGAAGCAATGGCGTCGGGATTGATGTCCGTGGCGAAAATCTGGATAGGGAAATTTGCTAACGGATTGATATCAGCTAGTGCTTCGCTGAGGCTCATGGCTAGTGAATAGGCCTCTTCTCCGGTAGAGCAGCCAGGCACCCATGCGCGGAAGGCATGGCCGGGCGCTCGGTTCAACAACAGTGCAGAAAGTCCCTCCGAGCGCAGCTGATCCCATGCCGCAGGATCGCGAAAGAACTCCGTCACTCCGATCAATAATTCTTTGAAAAGCAGGTCCAGCTCCCCCGGGTTATCTTGCACATACTGAACATAGTCATCCATTACTGCGAGCTGATGAATGCCCATGCGGCGCTCCATCCGACGTTGCAGCATGTTGCGCTTATAGGTGGAAAAATCGCTGCCTGTGCGTTTGTGCAGGTGGGTAATGATCGCTTCCGTGGCGCCTTCGTTACCTGCGTGTGAAACCTCACTTTCAGCTATATTTGGTGTGTCTTGGAGAATGGCAATGATCATACGGGGCAACTCTGCTGCCGCTCCCACGACATCGGCCAGCCCAGCCTCTATGGCACTGCGAGGCATGGAATCAAACTTAGCAGTGGCAGGCTCTTGGATTGCCACTATTCCGCCGTTAGCCTTGATCGCTTGCAGACCTTCCGTGCCGTCTGATCCCATGCCAGACAGGATCACACCGACGCTGTGTTTTTGTCGAGCCTCAGCGAGGGCGCAGAAGAAAAAGTCAATGGGAAGGCGCAACCCGCGCGGGGAAGTCAATTCATGAAGATGCAGGACCCCATGCGAAATCGACAGGTCACGGTTGGGCGGGATCACATAGACACCATTGGGTAATACGCGAGTGCCGTCCTTCACCTGAGCGACCACCATTCTAGTGGAGCGCTGCAGTAGTCCCGGCAACATGCCCGTGTGAGTAGGGTCCAGATGCTGAACGACGACGAAGGCCATTCCGCTATCCACAGGCACGACACTGAAAAATTCTTCGAGAGCCTCGAGCCCCCCAGCTGACGCTCCAATGCCTACCACGGGAAATGAATCACCTGTCAGCAAAATCGCAGGCTCGGTCAGTTCCACTCCTGTTTTGTCTACTTTGGCAGTACGGCGTAATGGTGGAGATTTGATGGTGGTGTGCCGCTTGGTTGAGAAGGCAGTTTCATCCATCATCCATGAGGCGGATACCGCAAGCGGCCATTGTATGGGGTGAATACTCCATAGAGTTTCTTTCGCCGCTGCACTACTAAGGGCTAATGCAAAAATTCAATTTGATGGGAATGCTTGGACCTGGATTGCTAACCTTAACACTCTTCGGGAGTGGGTGTTCGTCCACAAACGAAGGGCGGCAACTCGACGGGAAGGGCTACTGGAATGGTGATAAAATGGCTGGAATTCCGTCTATTCGCATTGATCTCTCTGATCAACGAGCCTATCTATTTAAAGGAGGAAAACTGGCTGGCATGTCGCACATTTCATCGGGACGTGAAGGCCTGGGCACCGTGACGGGAAGTTTTAGGCTCCTTGAGAAGGACAAGGAACATGCATCTTCACTCTATGGAAGTTATGTTAGTGATAGCGGAGAGGTCATTCGGCGGGATGTGAATACCAGAGAACACACCCTGCCCGCTGGTGCGCACTACCGAGGGGCGGACATGCCTTACTGGATGCGCATTGTGGGCGGTACGGGTATGCATGCTGGCTACTTGCCCGGCTATCCTGCCTCG
>JAYVJI010000263.1:0-8415 GCA_043769435.1 Verrucomicrobiota bacterium | reverse complement strand
GCCCGCTTGCCGGCCAGCTCCACATTCTGCCGGGACAGCTCCACTGTCTCAGTGTCCACGGCGACCACACGCTCCTGCTGCAGCACCGCGTAGTAGGCGGAAGTCACACTGAAGAGCACCTCCCGGAGCGTGAACCTATATTGCAGGCGGGCCGCCCTAGACTCCAGCTTAGCCCGTTCCACGGCAGGGAAGACAGACGCGTCAAAGAGCGGCTTCGCCAGAGTGATGCTCGCCTGGCCACTGCGGGTGAGGCCACCGGTACTGCTGCTGCGCGCTCCGTCATTCAGGTTCACCCCCCCATTGATCGTCGGCCTCATACGGGTGGCCGCGCTGGCCGGAGCCAGCGCGGCCTTTTGTGACTCCAGCCAGGCAATGCGCACACTCTGGTCCGTCTGCGTGGCCTTTTCCCATGCACCCTCCAGCGTCAACCTCATCCCGGCGCATTCTGCCGGGAGTTGCCATACGCACATCGTCAGGCACATGCCTAGGGACCAACCTTTCATAGCCCACGCTGCGGGCTCCATCCCCCGGGTCAAAGGAAAACTCATACGCACTGTCTGCCGCACTGCCGCCCCCTCCAGCCCCGCCTCACCGTTTGGCCCAAGCGATAACGGGATCGCACTCGCAGCTGGTCCAACAACCGCCCCCCACGGCATAAAAACGGGTGTGATCAGTTAGGGAGGTTAGAGGCTGGAGGTAATTGACTAACGGTTGAAAGAACCCGCGCCCGTTTGGGTGTGGAACAAGGAGTAACTAGTGAACAATCGAGCCGTTGGCATTCTTCATGGTCGATTCGACAAGATTGTAGAGAAGTATGAATCCGTTCGCTTTTAGCGTCTTCAATAGTGTGTCGTTGTCCTGCGGGTTAAGGGGCGTGGGCGAAGCGTCAGCGCCGACGAGGCGGATGTCTCCCTCCGCCAGCCGTTCCACAAACCGGAAATGGTCCGCCGCTTGAACCGGCGTTGGCGCGCTATCGGCAGATCGGAGAACAGGAACCCATTCAATTTCTTGAGTTTCTTGAGCCCGATTAACTCGAACTCGTCGCTCACAAATGCAGCGAGCGTTCGGATTCGCTGGGAGCCATCTACGATTTCCAACCGTCCTTCACCCTGACCCACGTCGGCCACGAAAATATAAGGTATCGGCAGGCCGATGAGGACCGATTCGATGAATTTCGAGCGCCTGTCGTTTGGCCAAACAAACTCCCGCTGGTAGTCGGGCACGAAGATCTCGTTCTCATCGTCATCCTTTCCCGTGAGGTATTTTTCGACGATAACCTCCACCGGATACTCCTTGGTGTCATAATCAACGATGCGCTGGTTTTCGAGAATTTCTTCCTCCGCTTCGACTTTGAGAAGTTCGCTCGGCTGTTTCCGGCAAGCTGCCAAGTTGAGGCCCAGTTCCGTGGCTGTGTAGTCGTTCGAGTCAGGCATGGTGTTCTTCCAGATGGCGTTTGATGGTTTCCCCAACGACTTCGCCCAGCCTTACCGGCACAGCGTTGCCGATGAGCCGCCCAATGGTCTTGAAGCAGTAGTTGCCTCCGTTTTCCACGAATTGATACCGCTTGGGAAACGACTGGAGAATCGCACCTTCGCGGAGTGAGATGGCACGGTCTTGCTCTGGGTGGCCGAAGCGCCCGTTCCCAAAGCCGAAGAATTGCGTGGTGATGGTGGGCGAAGGTTTATCCCATTCCATGCGGCCATAGACGCTAGGATAGGTCTTGCCGGTTTTCTCGCGGTGGCAGGCGGCGACGAGTTCCTCCGGCCAGTCGCGCCATGTGCCGCCGGGGGTGGAGTGCTGGATGCGGCGCAGATTGAGCGGGGAAAGTTCGCTGGTGCGGTGGAGTGGGTCGTTCTCGCAGGACTCGCCGGCTTGCAGGGGAGGAAGTTGTTTCAGAACCTTACGGACAGTGCGCTGGCGGCTGCCGCTGTGCGTGGGAGGAATGAGTTCAATGGGGCCCAGCTTCGATGCGACGAGGACGAGCCGCCGCCGGTGCTGCGGGATGCCGTAGTCGGGGCAATAGACGACTCGCTTTTCTTCGTACTCGGTGAAGTGGAAGCCTTCATCTGCGAGTGTTTCGAGAAAGCGGTCGAAGATTTCGTGCCGCTGAAGTTCGGGCACGTTTTCCATGGAGATGATGTCGGGCTTCACCTCACGGACGAGGCGGGCAAACTCGTCGAGCAACGTCCATTTAGGGTCGTCGCCGTTATCGAGACCCTGTGTGTATTTCGAGAACGTCTGGCAGGGCGCGCAGCCGACGAGGATGCGGGTGTGGCCCTCCGGATAGTGAGCCGCGAGCGTTTTGGAGGTAAGGTCGGAGACGCTGACTTTCTGAAAAGTCGCGCCCCGGTTGTTGTGCTCGTAGGGGAAGCGGCAGGCTTCATCCACATCGTAACCGGCGGCGACAGGGATGCCTGCGTCCATCAAGCCGCGCGTCAGTCCACCGGCGCCGCAGAACAAATCCACGGCGCTGGCGGAAAACGGGGCTGGATGTGGAGTTCGGCGGCGCACTGCCGGATACCATGCAAAGCAGCGCCGTGAGTGCAAGTGCCGCGTCAAGCTGGCGAGACGTGGGTGGGACTCAGTTCCCTCACCGCTTCCGGGGTGCATGAATTGGTGGGGCGGGTTCCGGAGGGGCGCGCTCGTGCTTTGCTTGACCCCCAGCTAATTTTATGGAGGCAGTGATTCACAGCCTAAGATAAGCTAGATGCGGTGCACGAGTTTGTCCACTTTGGCGCGCAGCAGTTTATTTTCTGTCTCCAGGCGCAGCACTTCGCCGCGCAGGCATTCGTTTGGTGAGGTGAGCGCCGCGAGCGCCAGCTCCATCTTTACTGTCACATGGCCGGGAAGCCGATTTCCCGAACAAGTCAGGTCAGTCAGCAGCCAAAAATCCGGCGCAGTCATTGGCTTTTTATTTCTGGCCGAGTCCCTCACCCCATCGCTCTGCTTGCATCACGAGGCTTTGGGCGTATGCCGGGGGATCCATGTCTATTGATCCATTCGATGTTTTCGCCGCGAAAATGCACGCCGCAGGCCTCAGTCAAGCCTCTGTCTGTGCCTTTGAAGGAAACTACCGTGCCCTGCTCCGCAGGGAGACCGGCCTCATTGCGGAGAACTCCATCACACCGGTGCAGTCCTTGCCCGGAGCGGACCATTTGCCCGTTCCCTCCGCCAGCGAACTGAACCTGCTGCTGCGTCAGTCAGTGGTTATCAAGCTCAATGGAGGGCTGGGCACAGGCATGGGGCTGGAGAAGGCCAAGAGCCTGCTCGAAGTGCGGGACGGCCTCAGCTTCCTGGACCTCATCGCCCTCCAGATCCGCCACCTCCGCACCGTCGCCTCGGCAGATGGAGACGCAGCCGGCACCGGTATCCCCCGCTTTCTGCTCATGAACAGCTTCAGCACCTCGGAAGATACCCGCGAGTTCATGGCTCGATACCCGGAAATGGGCGGCCCGGACGCGTGGGAACTCATGCAGAGCCGCGTTCCAAAAATAAATGTCACCGATCACCAGCCCCTCGTCTGGCCGCAGGATCCCGACCTAGAGTGGTGCCCACCCGGCCACGGAGACCTCTACCCCAGCATGGCTGCCGGCAGGCTCGACGAACTGCTCTCTCAGGGTATCCGCTACGCCTTCGTATCCAATTCCGACAACCTCGGCGCCACCCTAGACCCCGCACTCCTCGCGTGGTTCGCAGCCAGCTCCGCCCCCTTCGCCATGGAAGTCACCCGCCGCACGGAAGCTGACCGCAAGGGCGGGCATCTCGCGCTGAGGCCTTCCGACGGACGCTTCATCCTCAGGGAAAGCGCCCAGTGCGCACCGGCAGACGAAGCCGCCTTCCAGGACATCTCCCGCCACCAGTTTTTCAATACCAACAACCTCTGGCTACGGCTAGACGCCATGCGTGACACCCTCGCTGCCCACGGCGGCCTGATCCCGCTTCCCATGATCAGGAACGAAAAAACCGCAGACCCCCGCGACAAGGCCTCCCCAAAAGTCTACCAGCTCGAAACCGCCATGGGGGCCGCCATCGAGAGCTTTCCAGGAGCGGCAGCCATCGAGGTCTCCCGCAGGCGCTTCGCCCCAGTGAAAACCACCGCCGATCTCCTCATCATCCGCAGCGACGCCTGTGTGCTCACACCAGATCACCGGATCGAGCTGGCACCCGCGCGCCATGGTCAGCCACCAGTGGTCGATCTCGACCCCGCGCACTACAAAATGGTCGACGGATTAGATGCCCTCACCGCCCACGGAATCCCCAGCCTCCTGCACTGTGACCGTCTCACAGTCCGCGGCCCTTGCACCTTCACTTCCGGCCAGGTCATCAGGGGAGAGGTAACCTTGTCCCAGTGAGTGACAGCTGGTAATGTTCCGGCCCCGCTCCTACTGAAGCAAGCCCGGAGCAAGCCCGGAGCGGGACAATGCAGGCCCAGGCGGCCTAGGCCTCATAATAGCGGCCTTCCCGGACTTGGCACGCTATATTTTTTTTTGTGTATTATTTAGAAAATGAAAAATTGACTTGGCAAAATTGACTCATTTAACTAAACATCGGCAGAATTTCTGCAACCTGAACCTGTTATTTAATTGATAAGTTGGACCCCATTCATGCCCTGTACTGCTATCGCGGTGGGCCTGCTAGTGCAGCTTTCTGCCTCTGGCAAAGCACAATCGATCACCAGCGCTCATGTCTATCACGCCCCGCAGATCAATGGAGGTGGCCGCGTGGAAGGTTCCCTCCAGCAGATGCTGGGCGAAGCCGCGAACCTCAACGGAGGGGCCACGATCACGGGTGACTGGCTCGTGCCGGGCACGCCGACGGTCACCCTCAATGGCAACCCTGTCTTCGGCGGCACTATCGCAGGCACTGGCTCTACTGCGCCCTCGGGGTGGTCGATTATTCTCAATGGAAACGCCCAGCTGGGAAAATTGCGCACCCGGACCACGCCTGTGGCCCTGCCTGTCATCGCCACAGTGCAGACGACCACCGGCACGCAAAATATCACCATCAATCAGCCCAACCAAACCGTCGCAAACTGGACGGTCGTGCGCGATTTGACTTTACAGGGGAATCATCCCTCCGTCGCCATGCCGCCCGGGCGTTACGGGAAAGTGGCGATCAGTTCTCAGGGGACGCTCACCCTTGGCATCGCGGGGAGTTCCAGTCCCGCCCTCTATCAGCTCCAGTCGCTTACCTTCAATGGCCAAGCGAAACTCGAACTCGCCGGACCGGTCACGCTGCGACTGCAAAATGGCGTCAGCCTCAATGGCAACTGCGGCGTGGGATTGCACCCGGACTGGCTCACACTGGAACTCAAAACCGGAGGACTCACGCTCAATGGCGGCAGTAACTTCTGGGGCAAGGTCATCGCGCCATCGGGCACCGTCACCATCAATGGGAACGCCGGGCTGACGGGAAATTCCATCTCCGATCGCCTCATCATCAATGGCAGCGGTCTGCTCAAGATTCAGGGCGGCAGCAGTGGAGGCAATCAACCACCGGTCGCCACCGCCCTCGCCGTCACCACCCCGGAGGAAACGCCCGCCGGCATCCTCCTCGGTGGCACAGACCCGGAATCCGCCCCGCTCACCTACTCGGTCCTCACTCCGCCCGCACACGGCGTGCTCACCGGCACGGCACCGGCCCTCACTTACACGCCAGCCACCGACTACACGGGGGCCGACTCCTTCACTTATAAAGTCAATGATGGTCAGTCGGATTCAGCGCCCGCCACAGTCTCCCTGACCGTGACACCGGTCAATGACGTGCCGACCGCCACCCCTCAAACCCTCACCGGGGTCGAGGACACACCGCGTGCCATCACCCTCACCGGCACCGACGTCGATCTCACGCCGCTGAGTTTTTCGGTCACGCTTCCTCCCTCGCACGGCACCCTCAGCGGCACCGCGCCGAACCTCACCTATTTTCCAGCGCCGAACTACAGCGGCCCGGACAGTTTCTCTTTCACCGCGAATGATGGCGGTCTCACTTCACCGCCGGCGACCGTTTCGCTGAATATCACTCCGGTCAATGACGCCCCAGCCGTCTCCGCCACTTCCTTCACCGTGGTGGAAGATTCTGCGAAAACGCTCACCTTAACCGCTTCGGATGCCGATGGCGGTCCTCTTGCATGGCAGGTTCTGACCAGCCCGCTTCACGGCACCCTCTCCGGGTCCGGTCCCGCCTACAATTACACGCCGGCCGCGAACTACGCCGGTCCCGACTCGTTCACCGTCCGCGTCAATGATGGCCTCTCGGATTCCCCCGCCGCCGTCATCGCCCTGACCGTTACTCCGGTCAACGATGCACCCGTCGCTGTCGCCGCCTCGCTCACTACCGACGAAGACACAGCGCTGCCCCTCACCCTAGCCGCCACCGACTCCGATGGCGACCCGCTGACGTGGACCATCGCCACCCCGCCCGGCCACGGCACGCTCACCGGCACCCCTCCGTCCCTGACCTACACGCCCACCGCAGACTACCAAGGTCCAGACAGTTTCACCTTCACCGTGAATGACGGCACCCTCGCCGCATCTGCCACTATCACCCTCGCGGTTACTTCGCAAAACGATGCTCCCGTCGTCGCGGCGCGCTCCCTAACAACACCGGAAGACACCGCCCTGCCCATCACCCTGACAGGCACGGATCCCGACGGAGATGCCCTCACTTTCAGCATCACCGCCGGTCCCGCCCACGGCATCCTAACAGGAACCGCGCCGGGTCTTGTCTACACGCCGGCGTCAAACTACTCCGGCACCGACACCTTCGCCTATCGCGCCCACGACGGCAGCGCAAACTCCGCTACTGCGCTGATTTCCCTTACGATCACGCCCGTCAACGACTCCCCCGTCGCGACGATCCGAGATCTCAGCACCGCAGAGGACACGCCCCTCCCAGTCACCCTCACCGGCTTTGACACTGAAGGCTCCGCACTAACATTTACCGTCACGGCTCAGCCCGCCCATGGCACCTTGACTGGCACCGCCCCAAATCTGACCTACAGCCCAGCCGCCAACTACAACGGTCCAGACGCCTTCACATTTACCGTTAGCGATGGCACCCTAACGTCCTCCCCAGCACTCATTTCCTTCGCAGTAAGTTCAATCAATGATGCTCCTTCCGCCCTTCCACTGACCGTTCCCGCCACCGAGGACACTCCGGTTCCTATCACCCTGGTTGGCAGCGACATCGAACAGGATGCCCTCACATGGACCATCGTCACCCCGCCCGCCCACGGCACGCTGAGCGGCACCTTACCCGCCCTCACCTACACTCCCGATGCCAACTATCACGGCCCAGATTCCTTTTCCTACACCGTCAATGACGGCACCGCCACCTCCATAAGTGCGCTAGTAGGAATCAACCTCGCACCCGTCAACGATGCCCCAGTCGTCGCTCCGCAATCTGCCACCGGGGACGAAGACACGCCCATCGTCATCAACCTTGCGGGCACCGACATCGACGGTGACGCCCTCACCTATACGATCGTCACTGCCCCGCTGCAAGGGACCGCTTCGATCGCCCCGAATGGCACTGTTTCCTACACCCCCGCGCCCAACTACGCGGGAACGGATTCTTTCACCGTCTCGGCGACCGATGGCAGCGCCACGTCTGCCGCCGTCAGCGTCAATCTCACCGTCACCGCCGTCAATGATCCACCCATCGTCTTCGCTGGTCCTGACCAATCTCTCACACTTCCTGCGTTCGCCTCCGTTAGCGCCACGGTCACCGATATCGACAGCCCTGTTCCCAATGTCAATTGGACCCAAGTCAGCGGACCGGGGATTGCCGTTTTTGCAGACCCTAGCGCACCCGTCACCACCATCGCCTTCACAGCACCCGGCAGCTATATTCTCAACGTTGCGGTGACCGACGGCACACTTGTAGCGCACGACCAGATTTCCTTCGTCATCGCCCCCCGCAATACGCCGCCATCCCCGCTTCTCACGGTCCTGCCAACGGTTACCCGCGGCGCATCCCTCACCTTGACGGGCAGCGTCACCGACGACGGTCTGCCTGTCGGCAGCTCCGCCGTAACGTGGTGGAGTGCCAGCGGCCCTGGAAACGCCACCTTTACCAGCCTGACAAGTCTCTCCAGCGCCGTCGTTCTTGACACCGCCGGGATATGGACCCTCAAGCTATCCGCTACCGACGGTGAAATGATGGGAACAGCGACCGCCAAAATCACGGTGATCGAACCAAATCGTGCGCCTCAAATCACCGGTTTGTCGCACCTCTTCCCGGCGGTAGCCGGTCAGCCATTTCTCCTTCCTGCCTCAGTCACCGATGACGGACTCCCACGCGGTGCCGGCGTGATCGCGGCATGGTCGCAACTGTCCGGCCCCAGTTCCTGCGTGTTCCTAGACTCGTCGCTTCCTGGAACGGCTGTGACTTTTCCGGTTCCAGGTGCTTATAATT
>JAYVJI010000262.1:0-4129 GCA_043769435.1 Verrucomicrobiota bacterium | reverse complement strand
GATCCGGATCCCCTCATCCGCCGTCTCGACCTCGCTCTCACCGGGGGCACAATGGCCCCGGAGCAGTGCCGGATCATCCGGGAAGCCATGATGCGTCTGGGGCCGAATACCGTCTGGGAATGGCCCAAAACCAGACTGAAGCTGGGCATCTACCTCATGGTGACCGGCCCGGACTTTTCCATCCAGCGCTAACTACAACCGCTTTTCTCCGGGCACTTTTCCAAACATCCACGACGCTGTTTCCTATGAATAACCAATCCACCAGTCTGTCCCGCCGCCGCTTCATCGGGCAGGCGAATTGCGCGGCCATCACCGCCATACCCATATTGAATACGCTGCTCAATCTAAAGCTCAGCGGGACGGTCGCTGCAGCAGGCTCCGCGCCCGGCGGCGGCTACCGGGCGCTGGTCTGCATCTTTCTCTCCGGAGGAAATGATTCATGGAACATGCTCTCGCCCTACAGCGGCCCCTCCACTACTGCCGCCGATGCCTATGCGGAATACACCGCCTCCCGCTCCGATCTCGCCCTAACACATGCGGAGCAGATCCAGATCACTCCGGATAACACTCCTGGGCGGACCTTTGGCGTGCATGGCGGCATGCCTGGCCTCGCCGCGCTTTTCGCTCAGGGGAAGGCTGCCTTTATCGCTAATACCGGCACCCTCATAGAACCGGTTTTTAACCGCACGCAGGTAGCTCAGTCCACCCGGCGGCTGCCGCTGGGGCTCTATTCCCACTCCGACCAGATCGAGCAATGGCAGACCAGCATCCCGCACAGCCGCAGCGGAGTGGGCTGGGCGGGCCGGATGATGGACCTCATCAAAAGCTTCAACACCGAGCAGCGGATTTCCATGAACATCAGCATGGATGGGAACAACGTGTGGCAAACCGGGGTGAGCGGAGCGGAATACGCGGTCAATCCAGGGAATGATCAGGCTCCGGATGGCGGAGCGGTGCCGCTGTCAGGCTATGTTCCTGGCTACAGTGCTAACAATGAGCACTTCAATGCACTGAGCACGGCAGTCGACTCCCAACTGGCGGGAACTTACCGGAGTCTGCTGCAGGAAACGTTTATGAAAAAGCGGAAGGAAGCCGCAGATGCTTATTCGATCTATTCCGCCGCCACGGCCTCGCCACTGCCTGGGAGCGTCGTCTTTCCGAATACAAGCCTAGGCCGCCAGTTGAAGCAGGTGGCAAAGTCCATCCATGGCAGGACCGGTCTGGGAGCCTGCCGCCAGACCTTTTTTGTGAACCGCGGAGGCTGGGACCATCACAGTGAAACGCAACCCCTGCAGGCCCTCATGCTGCCGGAGGTCGATGCCGCGCTTTCCGCCTTCTACCAGCAACTCACCGCCATGGGAATGGAGAATGACGTCACGATTTTCAGTGCTTCTGATTTTGGCCGCACGTTGACCAGCAACGGACGCGGGAGCGACCATGCATGGGCGGGGAATGTCTTTGTAGCAGGTGGCAGCGTGAAGGGCAGGAGAATCTACGGCACCTTCCCCTCCCTCGCAGTCAATCCGGAATCAGGCGCGGAGGTGAACCCGCTGGACACTGGCCGGGGCCGCCTCATCCCCACTACCAGTTGCGACGCCCTTTTTGCTGAGCTGGCGCTCTGGCTGGGAGTCAGCCGGGGAAGCCTGCCGCTTATCCTTCCTAACGTCGCTAACTTCATTGCCACCACAGGCTCCACTCCGCCGGTTGGCTTCCTGCTTTGAGGGGCAGCCCTTTGCCAGGTGGAGTGCGAGAGGCATTAGGCTTGAGCCGTGACTGCACGGCCTTTCACCTGGCGCTCAGAGTCACCGTCTATTTGTTTAGCTTGTCTAGGAGGCGTTGTTGTTCTTCCGCCGGGAGGTTGCTGGCCTGGATGGCTACCGTGGTACGGGCGGGGTCCCGGCTGCGCCAGCGGTTGAAGACTTCATCGGCAGCGCTGCGCTGCTGGTCAGCGTCCCCGATGTCGGCGCTCCATGTCAGGGCGGTTTCCGGGTCGTCCCAGGCGAGCTGTCTGACCAGGGCTCCGGTGGCGCTGTCGCGGACGGCGCCATGCGGTTGGTTGTTGATCCATTCTGAAACACCGGCCCTATCGCTCTGCACCCACTGACCTACGGCACCGGCCACTGCTTTGGACTGGAGAGCGGAAGGCAGGCTGGTGGCCCACTCGATGGATTCTGCAGCGGCATAGGAGGCCCGGCTGGCGGCGATTTTTGAAGCGGTATCTTCGAGGTCCTTGGAGTCTTGGCCACCAGAGGCGAGTTCTGTCAGGATCCTGGAGGCCTCTTCGGGCTGGCTGCTGGTGAGGTTTCCGGCGATGGAACGCAGAGCGAGGCGTTGATCCGCAGCGCTGAGCGTGCGGGCCCATTTCTCGGCATCCCGGGCTCCGCTATCCGTCCATGAGGCAGCTAGGCTCTCCACGAGGTTTTGCCGCAGCTTGGGATCTGTGATTTCATTCAGCTTTTCTGCTGCCGCCTTGGGATCATTCGCCGCTAGGGAAGTGAGGGCCGTGGAAGCAAAGCTGTAGTCCTCATCCGCGCCGCTCTGGTGCTTCAGGGCCCAGCTCAGAGCGGCCTCCGGATCTTCCTGCGCCCATGCTCTGGTGAGTGTGCCCGCTGCGGCGACAAAGCCGGGGCCGGTCTGCTTTTCCAACCATGCTGCGGCTTTTTTGGGGTCAGAGGCAGCCCAGGTCCCGATCATGTTTTGCATGGCATCCGCCCGTGACTTTCCCTGGGGGATGCGCTCCAGTTGTTTGATCGCCAGTTCCGGATCCTTGCCGGCGAGGTTATCCATGAGGTAAGAAATCATGCGGCCCCGCTGCTCTCCCGGCGGGAGCTTTTCATAGATTTCCATGGCGCGCCCGGGGTCTGTGTAGGAGAGATACCATGCGGCTCCATCGACGACGGTAGCCCGGTCCTGGATCGGCAGCTTGTCCATCCAGGCCAGCATGGTGTCCTTGTCCGCATAGACCCAGCGCTGCGAGACCTCAGCGAGCGCGTTGTTCCGGAGCTGTCCGTTGGGCAGCTTCATCGCCAGACCGGCCGCGCGGTTGGGGTCTACCCCGGCAAGGCTGGCCAACACCTCTGGCAGAGCGCCGTTGCGGTCCCTCGGGGTTTTCAGGGAATTGGCCCACTGCCACGCTCCGTCGAAGTCATTACACGCCCACGTGCTGGCCAGTCCCTCCATGGCCCGGTCCCGCATGGGCGTGCTTTTCATGGCGCCCACATAGGCAGCAGCAGCCTGGGGATCTTTGTTGGCCCATGTGCTCAGCACTTGGCGCATTTGATAGGAACTCGACCAGTCGCCGGGGGAAGATTCGGACTCCATCAAGCGGGCCACTCCTCCCGGGTCGCTTGCGGCGGCGGCTCCGATGCCGTAAAGGGCAGTGCGCTTCTGGGCGGGATCAGTGATGCGGGCGAGCATGGACTTGGCTTTCCCGAGATCGCGGGAGGCTATTTTCGTGAACATGGTATTGAGTGCGCTGCTGGATCCTTGGGATCTGGCGGCGGGACTGAGCGCCCAGTTCAGCATCGCATCGGGATCGGCCTCGCTCCAGCGGTCGAAGAGGGCTTCGGAGACGGCTTGGTTTTCGGGAGTGTAAGCCCGGATGGACGTGAGCTGTGCGGCCAGCGTCAGGCAATCTGCCCCGGTGAGTCCGGCTAGCCGCTGGCGGATTTCTGCTGAAGAGCGGAAGGGATCACCGGAGCGGAACAAACTGGTCAGCTCCACCAACGCCCGGGGATTCCCTGTGTGGACAGCTGCTGCGGCATGGGCTTTATCAAGGTCCGGATTTTGCGCGGCAGTCGCGCCGGCGGCTCCTTCCGGGCCTGCGGATGCGCCCGGCTGGAGCGTCAGGATCCGGTCCCTCCCGGAGGCGGTGAAGACCGCAGGCTGCCAACGGCAAAGAAATATGCCTCCAGCGAGGCCGGCAAAACCGGTGAGAATACAGAGGACGACAGGCTTCATGGTAGGCAGTGGTAGTGGCCAGCCGGAAGCAGGGAAACCGGTATTCCGCCGGAATTGCGGGCGGCAACCCCGGCTCGCCTGGGTCGTTTTCCCTGTGAAATTTCCAGTGACATCAGGCCCGGCATCGGTTTATATATACCCGGACTCCATTTCACCTGCCTTACCATAT
>JAYVJI010000261.1:0-6704 GCA_043769435.1 Verrucomicrobiota bacterium | reverse complement strand
AGCAAAACAAAAAGGCGTAGAGACAGCATTGGATTGGATATTGAATTTCCCTTCCCTATGGTCCCTGCGCGCGAATTCCAGCGGGAAACCGGGCATCCCCCGCACGCCCGGCAAGGCTGGAACCGGACCGAAGGAGGCGGGTGGAATGATAGGGGCAGAAATCCGGAGATCTCCCGCGTTTCGCCTTTACAAGGCCCGGCCGGTTTGGTTCCGTGCAGCGATTTCCCATTTCTAACGATCATGCCTGATACCACCACCCGCCGACCATTCAAACGCATCATCCTCAAGCTCAGCGGCGAAGCCCTGCGTGAGGACGGTAGCGTGGATAACATCTCGCCGCCGATCGTGGAGGACATCGCTCAGCAGATCAAAGCGTCTCACAAGGCCGGGCTGGAAATAGGAATCGTGGTAGGCGGCGGCAATTTCTGGCGCGGTCTCACTGCCAGCAACAAGGGAATGGAGCGCACCACGGCAGACTACATGGGCATGCTGGCCACCATCATGAATGCGCTGGCCATCCAGTCGATGCTGGAGGCAGTGGATGTGCCCAGCCGGGTCATGAGCGCCCGTGAGTTGAAAGCCGTGGCAGAACCCTTCATCCGCGGAGTGGCTATCCGCCATTTGGAGCTGGGACGCGTGGTGATCTTTGCAGCGGGCACGGGGAATCCCTACTTCTCCACTGACACCACAGCGGCCCTGCGCGCCAATGAAATAAATGCGGACGTTATTTTCAAGGCGACCAAAGTGGATGGAATCTATGACAGTGATCCAAAGAAAAACCCGGACGCGAAACGCTTCACACAAGTGAGCTTCCGTGAGGCGCTGGCCCGTCAGTTGAAGGTCATGGACTCGACGGCATTCAGCCTTTGCATGGATAACCACAAGCCACTCATCGTCTTCGACATGCATACTCCCGGCAACATCCGCAAGGCATTGTCAGGGGAGAACATAGGTACCCTAGTCTGCGATGGCCCCACCCTGCCGGCGGAGCTGGCCACCGTAGCCTGAACGCCGGCAGCCACCCTAACACACACGACACACCCGAAAGCAATATGGATCCTGACATGTATATCATGGAGACCGAGGAAGGCATGGAGAAGACGTGTGAATACACGCTTCATGAATTCGCCGGCGTCCGGACGGGCAAGGCCAGCCCCAGCCTAGTGGAGGGCCTAGAGGTGGAGATAGCCGCCTACGGCAGCACGATGAAGCTGAAGCAACTGGCTAACATCAGCACCCCGGAACCGCGTCTCATCACCGTCACCCCATTTGATCCGTCCACCGCCAAGGACATCGAACGGGCCATCCGCACCAGCAATCTGGGCATCAATCCTAACGCGGATGGCAAGACCATCCGCCTGCCGGTGCCGGAGCTTACCGCAGAACGGCGCAAGCAACTCGTAAAGGTCGTAAAGGACATGGCCGAAACCGGGAAGGTGCGCATCCGGGGACAAAGAAGCGACGCCCGGGACGCCATCAAGAAGGCGCAAAAGGACGGCAAGATCACCGAGGATGACCTCAAGCGGATGGAGGATGAAATCCAGAAGCTGACGGACCGCTTTGTGAAGGACATCGACGCGCACGTTCTGAAGAAGGAAGCAGAAATCCTCCAGGTCTGATATGCCACTGCATCCTGTCGCGGAGTACCTTGATCTGGATCAGACTCAGGCGCGTGGCCTCTTCTCCGGCATCGGGGAGGTGTGGGAGGCGCTGCCACTCATTGAGCCATGGCTAAAGGCCAGCCTGCGCCCGGGAGTCGATGCGCGCTTCCTCGGTACTGCCAGGGAAACCGTTTGGATAGGCGATGATGTCCGGATCGGAAAAGGCACAGTTATTTACCCCGGAGCAGTGATCCAGGGACCGGCGTGGATAGGCGAAAACTGCAGGATTTCCCCAGGCCTGTGGATCAGGGAAAATGTCATCGTAGGGGATGGCGCGATACTGGGAAACAGTTGTGAGCTGAAGAACTGCGTCATCTTTAACGGCGCGGAAATCCCGCACTGGAACTACGTGGGGGACAGCCTTCTGGGCCACAAGGCGCACATCGGGGCCGGCGTGATCCTGTCCAACTGGCGGCATGATCACGGACCCATTCCCGTGCTGGACGCCCGGATGCCCGGCGGCAGGATGGAGACGGGATTGGCTAAGTTCGGCGCCGTCATCGGAGATCATGCAGACATCGGTAGCAACGCGGTGCTGAACCCTGGATCCCTGATCGGACGGCACAGTGTGCTCTACGCCGGGGTCACATGGCGCGGTTGTTTGTCTGCAGAGAAAATAGTGAAGCTGCGGCAGGATCAGGTCATTACCGGGCGGAAGCACTGACGGAAAAGGGACCCGGCCAGAAATAAAAATCCCCATCCAACACCCACCCCCGCCCAGCCTCATCTCGACCTCGTGGAAACTACGCAAGGACTCACCATAGACCAACTAACCAATTAATCAACTAGCGGGAGAGCACCAATCCAGCCCCTCCTCCACCCGGGCGAACGCTGCCAGTAGTTCCTCATCCACCAGCGCGGTAGCGGGATCATCCGCTGGCAGCAGTTGATCCCGGCGGTATTTCCATGAATTGCTGACGCGGCGGAAGTGGCGGTAGAGGATACCCGGAACAATCACCGGCTCCGGGCCGCCCGCGATGAAGTGGACCCTCCACTGGGCATCCTCCGGAATGGAGGCGGGAACGGCAACCCATTTTGGAGGACACAGGTCTTCTGATGGACGGTAGTGGCTATGGTGCCGGTGCCGCCACAGCGGGCCTCCCGCAGCCCGCTCTGGAACATAGCACCAGCGCCCGTAGAAGGCCAGGACACCGCCGGGCGAGTCTTCGCAAAACCCGAATAACGGCTTCCCATCCGGCGTGACCACCCACTCATCTACATCACTATTCAGCACACACCGGGCAGCAGAAAGAAACCGCCAGCGCGCGTGCTGGAGAGCGGCGTACTGACAAAAATCCGAATCCCACGGCGGACCTTGCGGGCCATACTTAAACGGCCAGTCTACCACCACTGCGACGTCAATGCCGGGCACCCCCGCCATCACTTCCAGCAGGGATTCAAGGCTATACGCCGACGAGCCATTGTCATACAACAGCACGGCATCCGCTCCGTGCGCCCGGACATTCAGCGACAACCAGTCCCGGATCCATTCTAGGTCATTGTTTTTTGACATCGTCACCAGAGCACGCCGGCCCGCAAACCACCCGCAGTGGTTGCTGCCCGGAACTCCCTCCCATGAAATCCCCTTTCCGGAAAATGTTAGTGTGGGCTCCCGGGCATTTTCCACATCAATCCAAAACTCCGCACACCGGTTCATAGGCACCGTCACAAAAGCCTGCGGTTCCCCGCCGCAACGGAATTCACCACCAGCCTGCACCAACGCCTCGCTGAGATTACACAAGGGCGGCGCGCTGGCCACCACCATGGTCCCGGAAGGGTCATAAAATAAATCATACCAAAGCGCATGGAATTCATAATTTGCGATATAGTCAGGACCGACCAGCTCCCCTGAACGGATGGGGAACCGCGGAGGCATAGGCCCCAGTGGATTCAGAAAATGCGGATTTGTCCTGACGATACTGCGGATCTGCGGCGTCATGGTTTCGCGGGGACACTGGTCCAGCCGCGCAGCTTCACGTGGACCCTGGCCGTGTCGCCCATGTAGTCGCCAGCAGGAAATGCCGCCGCAGCCTTTACCAGCAATTCCTTTGCCCGGGCTGTTTCCCCGAGGGCTTCGTAATACAGGCCGCAATAAAGCTCCGCATAACACAGGCGGCTCAATGCCGCACTGGGACTCAGCTGCGGTGAGGGTGCGGCGGCTTTCATAACGCTCTCCACGGATCCAGTGCCCGCAAAGAGGGCGTGGATTTCCTTCATGGGAACCCGCGGATCTGAAGTGATAGGGATGAAGCTCTTCCTTGCGGCAGCCACATCCTTCACCTTTGCAACACAGAGGAAATGCCAGACGGCGTTTTCCACATCCTCTGAGTTCACCTTCTGGTGGACTTCAAACTGCTGCTGCCCCTCTGCATACCGGCCTGCATAGTAGAGGGCGATGCCCCGCTGCCAATGCCGGGGCAGACTGGCGGGATCCTCCTTTACCTGCTCGTCCCATTCCTGCAGCGCAGCCGGGATGTCCGCGGCGAGAAAATGCGCAGCTCCCTTTTGATAGCGCGTGGCTTCCGGAACAGTCTGGCTGGACGGCGGCTTCCCTTCCGGCAGCGCAGCGGGTTCCTGAGCCATGGCTCCTGCCGCGAGTAATGTCAGTATCTGGATCTTCATAGCGTAACGGATGCACAGCAGTGATCCTGCTCGCGCGCTAGGGAAAGAATTCACCGCGCGCGCCGTCTGAGCTATGTGACGATCCCCCTCGCCCGTGGAAAAACAGCGCGCAGTTCAGCGCCTGCATTTTGTGGAGCACCCCCATCCTAACACTAGCAAACAATTCACGGCCTCAGCTCAACTGAGACCCGCAGGAATGACTTTACCCCTGTATCAAACCGGGCCTCCGCCCGGGATGTCACCAGCAGCATATAGTCCGGGGCCGGTTCGCTGCTTACCTCCACCACGGTTGGCTGGATGCCCGCACTGCGGCTGTCGCGCCAGTCGGATAGGTTCGTCGAGACCTGCACATAATAAGAAAGATCCGTAGCGGCTGGTCTGCGGTAGTAGCGCAGGGCGAGGTGGGGAAAGCCCGTCACCGCGTCCCGAAAAATGAAGCCTTCCATGCGTACTGGCTGGAGGTCGGCCCGCAGCGGGTGCGAGCCGCCGGCATATTCCAGCAGGTTGTTACTCCCGTCCTTGTCAGGATCCGCATCCGGTGCCGTGACGCCGACGGGAGCATCTTTACGGAAATAGCGCGCCCTCCATTCAGCGTAGTTATTGCAGCGTGGGTCAATGTCCGCATCCCACGGCTCCGATCCCGCGGCCAAGACCTCCTGCGGCGTGGCGCCGTCAATATCTCCCCGGCTCACCGCCTTGTCACCCACGCCTAGGCCGGTGTTGCTCCCGGTATCCGCCCAGTAAAGCTTGCGCGCTGGCAGATCGAGCGCTAGGCCATGCGGGGTATCCAGACCCTGATAGAGCGTCTGCACAGCGGGACTCGTAGTGACGTTGACCGGCAGCGCAGACAGCGCGCAGCGATGCACCTTTTTATCATCACGATTGATCCAGTAGATCATTCCGCCAGCGGTATCCAGACACACACCGCGGACAGTATTGTTCCCCGTGATTATCGTTTCCACCGCAGTGCCATCAGTGTTGGCGCGGTAGATACTTCCACTGACAAAACCTCCCCAGTAGACCTTCGGCGTCCCGGGAACCACTTCCAGAAAGTAGGGCTGATTTGCGCCAGCCGGATCAATGACCGTTGTGAGCGCAGTTCCGTCATAACCCATCCGCTGCAAGAGATTCCGCTGCTGATCGCAAAAAAACACCCGCTGCGTGGCAGGATCCACGCGCACATCCGCCGGAAAACCCGTAGGCAGAGACGCGAGAATAACAGTGCTGGATCCATCGAGATTCGCGCGGAGAATTCGGTCCGCACCATTGTCCGCCCAGAACATCCGTCCGCCGGCAGGATCCAGTGCTATGCCACGGAGATTAGAGCCGGGCGAGCTGAGCCCTCCGCTTACCGGCACGGTCACAAGCCCGGAGCCGTCAAAATTCATGCGCTTGATAGTGCTGGCACCCCGGTCAGTCCAGGTAACCCCGCCACCCTTCGCGGCTGGAACAGCAAGCAACAAGAGTGCCCATAGTCTAAATGCAGTCATGCGGAGAAATCGGCAATCCGCCGGATGCAGCAACGGAGAAAATCGACCGGCATCGGTCCGCAAGCCGACACACCTATCACAAAACACAAAACACAAAACAAAAGTCGTTCGGTTTTCCCGCAGGCCTTCCATGGCCCCCTCGATTTGTTATTCACTCTCCGTATCCAGCGGGCTGGTCGCCTCATCCAGAGTGAGCCTATCCCCAGTGATCTGTGGCTGAGCCGGAACGTCGGCAGCCGCCAATAGGGCCGGCACTGAATGGGGCCTACTCCACCGCTGATTCTCCCGACAGCCGCAGCGTGGTGCGCTTCCCGGTCCCGGGGTCAAGATCTGTTTCCAGCAAAACAGTAGCCGGATCCGAATTTTCTGTTAGCCCCTTTCCACGATAGTGCCACTGAATCGCCTGGCTGGCATCGGCAGAGGCCGACTGCAGAATCTTATCAAGCGCGGCAGTATCCGGCACCGCGTCCTGCATTTTGTCAGGATACTTTCCGTCGTGCTCCAACGCATACTGCCGCAGCATAATTCCAGCATTTGTAAACTCCTTCAGGATGACCGCCTGTCGTGCCTTAGTAATGATAATCTTGTATCCGCCGAATGCTGCCGCTGCTCCTAATATTGGGAGCAGTACGGCTAAAACGATACCGGCAATGGCCAGCCCCATCCCTTTCAAATTATTCTCCGGCTTGCTGATGCCGACCAGTCCGACAATGCCGCAGATGATGGCGGGAATTGCAGTCACGATGGATAGCAGCAGGCTCAATACTCCGAGCACCAGAGCAGCGATGGCCGCTTTGGAATTTCTGGCTGGTTGCTGATGAGAAAGGGCTGGTGGGAATGTCGACATTCCCGGAAATGCGGTTAGGGCATTTTACTTTCAACCGTAAAGGTCGAGCCTTGTTTGCGGGTTTGCGGCTGACCTGTGATCAGG